>DQVZ01000267.1 GCA_015661465.1 Aquifex aeolicus | reverse complement strand
GGTGGAAGTATAATAAAGTCTTCTATTTCTATCGGTTTGAAGTTTTCTTTCCAGTTTTTCCAATCATCACTTATCTCCTCTACCTTAACTGGTTTCAGGTTGTCTATTTTTTTATAAACCGCAAAATATATCACTCCCTCCTTCCTTTTTACCACCTCCACCGAAACTGAATTATCGTAAACAAACTTTAAAAATTCTTCTTCTGGAAGACAGTAAATAAACCTTTTAATCTTCATCGAGAATTTCTTTGCCGTCTATGGTATAGTAAGGTGATTCGTAGGAAGAGTAATAGTAGGGTGTGTAAGCCACAAATTCTCCTGCACAGGTATCAACTCCTTTAAAACAGGGTCTTATTTTATAGGATTTTCTTAAATTTCTAACTTCTTCCTCGGTCATACCCTTTATTTTTGCAATCTCGTAATCCGAATAGCCCATCTCTTTCGCTTCTCTCAGTATTTCAGGGGAAAGCTCTTCCTTTTGTAAGATTTCTTCAAACTTAACTATTTCCTCTATATTGTATAAAAACCATTTGTCTATTTTTGTAAGCTCATACACTTCATCTACCGTATAGTTTCTCCTGAAAGCTTCTGCTATGTACCAAAGCCTTTGGTCGTTAGGATTTATAAGGTTTCTTTCAAGTTCAAATTTATCCACTTTACTGAGTTTCGGGAAAGCTAGTCCGTACCTGTCCAATTCAAGACTCCTTATAGCTTTTAAAAGTGCTTCCTTGAAAGTTCTACCTATTGCCATAACTTCACCGACAGATTTCATCATAGTATTGAGAGTTCTATCGGCTTCGGGGAACTTAGGAAAGTCAAACCTGGGAATTTTTACAACTACATAGTCTATTGAAGGTTCAAAAGACGCAGGAGTGAACTTGGTTATGTCGTTTTTCAGCTCGTCAAGGGTATAGCCAACGGCAAGTTTAGCCGCCACTTTAGCTATAGGAAATCCTGTAGCTTTGGATGCAAGGGCAGAAGAACGTGAAACTCTCGGATTCATTTCTATAACGTAAAACTCTCCGCTCTCGGGAGAAAGGGCAAACTGGATATTCGACCCGCCGGTGTCTACTCCCACTTCTCTGATTACTGCTATGGCCGCGTCTCTTAGCATCTGGTATTCCTTATCGGTAAGGGTTTGCGTAGGCGCTACGGTAATTGAATCTCCTGTATGAACTCCCATAGGGTCAAAATTCTCTATTGCACAAACTATAATTACGTTGTCCGCTTTATCCCTTACAACCTCAAACTCTATTTCTTTCCAACCGATTAAGGATTTATCAAGGAGAACCTCATGAATGGGAGATGTCTCTAAAGCTATTTTTAATTTTTCTTTAAACTCTTCGATATTGTAAGCTATGGAACTACCAGTCCCTCCCAAAGTAAAAGCAGGTCTCAAAATTACAGGGAAACCTATTTTCTCTATAGCTTTGAGTCCTTCTTCCGTGGAACGCACTATTGCACTTTCTGGGACTTTTAAACCTATATTTTCCATAGCTTTTTTAAACAGTTCTCTATCTTCACCTTTCTTTATAGCTTCGTAGTTAGCACCTATTAGCTCTACTCCGTATTTATCGAGTACTCCAGACTCGTAGAGCTGAACCGCAAGGTTTAAACCTGTTTGTCCTCCTAAGGTAGGTAGAAGTGCATCGGGTCTCTCTTTTTTTATTATTTCTTCCACAATTTCCGGTACAAGGGGCTCAATATACGTCTTGTCCACAATTTCTGGGTCTGTCATTATAGTTGCAGGATTAGAGTTTACAAGAATTACTTCATAACCCTCTTGTTTTAGAGCTTTACATGCTTGGGTCCCGGAGTAGTCGAACTCCGCCGCTTGGCCTATTACAATAGGTCCTGACCCGATAATCAGTATTCTTCTTATATCAGTCCTTTTAGGCATTTAAAGTATATAGTATAAAATGTTTAGAGAGGTGAAAACTATGGAAGTGAAGGCTTACAAAGATGACATAAAAAAGTTTAAAGGTAAGAGCATAGCACTTCTGGTTTACGAAGAAACCACAAAAACCGTAGGAAGACTTTCCAAGGGGCTTGCAAACAGAGTAAAGAAGGTTCTCCAGGTTGAAAACTTTAAGGGAAAAGAAGGTGAAATTATAAAGGTTCCCACGGT
>DQVZ01000192.1 GCA_015661465.1 Aquifex aeolicus | reverse complement strand
GTACCAAGCTCAAATAGTTTTAAAGGTAGTTCTTTGTAGCTTCTTACTTTGCTCTTGTATATAGCTATATGGAACGGACAGTTCATGGGTTTTACGTAGTATTCTTCCTCGTCAATTTTCATACCCGGAAACATATTTTGTTTATAGCATTCTAAGTGGCCGCTCGTTTCCCACAGTTTAGATTTACCGACATGGGGTGTGTAAACGAGCTGATAGCCTCTCTTTATATGTTCTTCTCTTAAGTAATCCTCCAGTACCTTTCTGTATATTGCACCTCTCGGAAGCCAGAGTATAAGCCCTGCCCCAACGTTGTCGTCTATAGTGAAAAACTCGAGTTGTTGACCGAGTTTTCTATGGTCTCTCTTTTTTACTTCTTCGTAAAACTTTAGCCTTTCTTTTAATTCTTTATCGCTCCAGTAGGCAAGTCCGTAAATTCTCGTAAGCTGAGGTTGGTCTGTTCTACCTTTCCAATAAGCTCCTGAAATTGCGGTTAGCTTGAAGGCTCCGGCTTTACCTGTGGAAGGCAGGTGGGGACCCTTACAAAGATCTATAAAATCTCCCTGTTCGTACACCGATATAACTTCATCCTTGGGAATATCTTTTATTATCTCTACCTTATATTTTTCCTTTAAATCTTCGAAAAGTTTTACAGCTTCTTCACGGGAAAGTTCTCTTCTCAGTATCGGGTAATCCCTTTCAATTATTTCTTTCATTTTTTGTTCTATCCTCGGAAGGTCTTCCTCCGTAATCTTATGTCCTTCCACTTCCACATCGTAATAGAAACCTTCCTCTGTGGTAGGGCCTATTCCCAAATGGACTTTTGTTGTTCCGTAGAGCTCTTTTAAGGCTTGTGCCATTATATGAGCTAAAGAATGTCTCATTATTTCCAGGCTTTCTTTTGAACCTCTGTACACCGGATGAATTTCCCCCGATTCTCTTATTGGAGTCTGTAAATCTATAATTTTTCCGTTTAAAACTCCTCCGAGTGCTCCCTTTATTCCGATCGATTCAAATACCTTTCCGAGGGGTGTTCCCTTTTCCACTTGGTATTCTTTTCCTTTGATTTTTACCTTAATCTTTTCCATAAGGTTTTATTTTATTTCCTTAAGAATAAATGTTAGTGAAATCCGTTAGAGTTTTTGTATTTTTATTTCTATGAAAAAAACTCCTAAGATAAGCCTTATTGTTGAAGCTTTTCATAACCTTGAAAAGGCCTACGTTGACATGAAGAAAAATTTGGAAATTTCAAAGGAAGAGTTTGTTAAAAACAAACTGGTTCAGGACAGGGTCAGGATAGATTTCAACCTAGCTTTTGAAAGCACAATGAGAGTATGCAGACACCTCTCTGCTGTTTACGGAATTAGAACTTCCTCGAAAGATTGCCTTTCAAAAGTTGGCCAGTTTATAGGTCTTCCTTTTGCGGAAAAGCTTAAAGAGTTTGCGGACTTCTATTTCAAGTACAGAGATTTGAAAAACGTAGTATCTCCTGAAGAGCTTTACGACTTCCTGAAGGAAAATCTTTTGGTTTTTAAAGAATTTGCAAGGGGTGTTATAGAATACATAAAGAAAACTACAGGTAATTACCTCTTGATAGATTTTGAACTCCTCAACGAAAAGGCAAAGTTTATAAAAGATTCTGTTAAAAAAATAGACTTCGTTATTTCACAGGGATTTGAGGAATTTAAGGAGACTCCCATGTACTACGACAGAGTGAAGTACTTTTACCAAGTTGCTTACGATTCCCTGTTTGATGTATGCAAACATCTCGCTCCGAAATTCGGAATAAAGAAATTCGGGGATGATTGCCTCACAAAAATGGTTGAAAAGGGAATAATTCCTGAAAACTATTACGAAACTGTTCTGAAGATGTCATTGCTCAAAAATAAACTTATCAGTACTTGGGAAGTAAGTCCAGAAGAACTGTACAATTCTTTAAAGGAGTTGAATAAAGAGTTTATACCGATTTTAAGGGAAATATCCAATAGTTTAAAGGAACTTCTCAATAAAAAAGTAAAAACTACAAACTAAGGAGGGTAAAGTTATGAGGAGGATTATCAAGTTTTTCTTAGTGTTGGTATGCCTGGTTTTAGCTCAGGAAATTCCCTTTAAAAAACTTTCCTTCCTTGACCTAAAGGAAGATTTAAAAGAAGCTAAACAGGAGGGAAAGTATCTCTTTATTATGTTTGAACAGGAAGGTTGTCCCTTTTGTGATAAGATGCGAGTGGTCACGTTCCAGGATAAAAGGGTTAAAGAATTTTTCACGAAACATTTTTATATGATAGAGATAGATATAAAAGGTGCCAATCCGGTGATTTTCTTTAACGGGGAAGAGATGACAGAAAAAGAGATTGCCCATAAGTTCAGAGTAAGAGCTACACCACACTTTGTTTTTTTCGACCACGATGGCAAGATTATACTTTCAATACCCGGATATATTCCGCCAAAGGAATTTCTCTTAATTGGTCGCTATGTTGCTGAAGGGTTCTATAAGAAAATGAGTTTTTACAAGTTTAAAAAGATGATGAAAGAAAAATAATGTTTCTTCTTTTACTTCTGTTTGCGGTAGGATTCTCTTTAGAGTTATCCCTCAGCGATGCCATAGAACTTGCTCTGAAGAATAATAGGGTTTTAAAGAAGCTCGAAAGAGAACTGAAATCTGCTACCTTCAGGAAGGATTTAGCTGTTTTTGAAAGATTTTCTCC
>DQVZ01000245.1 GCA_015661465.1 Aquifex aeolicus | reverse complement strand
TTTAATAGGGAACTGGATTATTATTTAAGAGAATACGCGGGGAGACCTACCCCTTTATACTTTGCGGAAAAATTAACGAAATACGTAGGCGGTGCAAAAATTTACTTAAAGAGGGAGGATTTACTTCATACAGGAGCCCACAAGATTAACAATACCATAGGCCAATGCCTGCTTACGAAGAGAATGGGCAAGAAAAGGGTAATAGCGGAAACAGGTGCGGGACAGCACGGAGTGGCTACTGCGACAGCTTCTGCACTTCTAGGATTGGAATGCGTTGTTTACATGGGAGAAGAAGATGCAAAAAGACAAGCTCTTAACGTTTTCAGAATGAAGCTCCTAGGGGCGGAGGTGAGAATAGTAAAGAGCGGCAGTAAAACCTTAAAAGATGCTATAAATGAGGCTTTAAGAGATTGGGTTACCAATGTAGAAACAACCCATTACGTTATAGGCTCCGTTGTAGGACCTCATCCTTTCCCTATGATAGTGAGGGATTTTCAAAGTGTAATAGGCAAAGAGACGAAACAGCAGATACTTCAGAAGGAAAGTAGGCTTCCCGATGTTATAGTTGCTTGCGTAGGGGGAGGGTCAAACGCTATGGGGATTTTTTATCCCTTTGTTGAGGATAAGGAAGTAGAACTTATAGGAGTTGAAGCAGGGGGCTACGGACTTGAAATCGGAAAACACGCAGCCTCTATATGTGGAGGTAGTGTAGGTGTTTTGCATGGTATGAGAAGCTACTTCCTTCAGGATGAAGAGGGACAAATTTTCCCGACTCATTCAATTTCCGCCGGACTTGATTATCCGGGAGTAGGACCAGAACACGCCTTACTCTACGAAATAAAGAGAGCCAAGTATATTACCGCGAGTGATGAGGAAGCTCTTGAAGGTTTCAAACTCCTTGCAAAAACTGAAGGAATAATTCCGGCTCTCGAGAGTGCTCACGCGGTAATAAAAGCGGTAGAGATAGCGAAAGAGCTTGGGCGTGATGGTATCGTGGTTATAAATCTATCCGGTAGAGGAGATAAAGATATGGCACACGTTATGAAGTATTTAGAAGAAAGTTCCTAAAACGAAGTGAATCCTTGAGCGCTTCGTGTCTCCCGGAACCGTCTTTGTCTTGAAAGCCCAATCTATCCTTATAGGGGCAAAAGGAGTAATTATTCTAAGTCCTATACCGTATCCACCCCTAAAATTTGAGAGTTTAAAATCTTCCCATTTGTCGGCACCTAGACCGTAATCGAAGAATGTAGCCAAGTAAAACATATTTTTATAAAGCGGATAGGTAAGCTCCACGCTTGTAATAATCTTCTTCTTTGCACCTATCGGGTCTAAAGTTGCAGGGTCTACTGGCCCTGCATAGCCGTAGTCATAACCTCTTATAGTGAAATCTCCACCTACAAAAAACCTCTCATCTATAGGGACTATTTTTCCGCCGTAGCCTTCCACAAATCCTATTTCTCCTTTTAAACTTAGAATTAAACCTGTATCGAAGTATGTATCGCTGAAGTATTTTGCTCCTTCCAGTTCGAGCTTATAAAATTTTTCATTACCTCCTAATAGTCCTACGCCCAATGTGTTTCTAAGAATTATGATAGAACCCTTGGTAGGAAGCAGATAATAATCCCTCGTATCTCTCCTCAACGTCACGAATATTTTCCTTGAATCCCTTGTTCCCTTTTGTTCCTTTATGTAAGAAACCGCATCTTCTGAAATATCACTGTATTTTACCCTCTGTATAGTTGTTCCTATTGAAGCTCTCCAATACTCCCAGAACTCCCTCGAAAATGCTATTGAAAATCCAGTTCTTTGAACGGTGTATGTGGTATACTCTATTTTTCTGTCGAAAGCTGAAAGGTCAAGGTCTATAGGTTTTTTGAGGAACCACTTTTTCGTGTAGGAAATAGAGTTGTTTCTATAAAGTGAACCGTAGCTTATACTAAGACCTACAATATCACCGGTTCCCCGAAAATTTCCTTTCCTGAGTTCTAAGAATCCTGTTAATCCTGTTATTTCGTTATAGGAAAGTCCTATTGAAAATTGCCCCGTGAACCTTTCCCTTATTTTTACTAAAAGGTCCCATTTAGCTCCTTCTTTAAGAATAGGATTTATTTGAACATCTTGATAGTACCCTAGATTCATTATCCTTGTTCTCGAACGGTTTAATCCTTTTCTTATAGCAAGTTCATTTTCTTGGACTCTCATCTCACGTCTTATAACGTAATCTCTAGTCTCGTAATTACCCTTTATTTCTATCCTGTTTACATAAACCGGCTTTCCTTCGTGGATTATAAGGGTGATTACCACTTTATGCTTTTCGGGAACAACCCTTATTTTTTCCTCAATTCTGACGTTTAAAAATCCTATATCCGCGTACTTTCCTACAATGTTTCTTTTTATTTTTTCTATTACCTCTTTTCTAAAATATCCACCTTTCCTTTTATTCTTCTTAAGGATGTTTTCTACGAGTTCGCTGTAGGCAAATAATTTGTTTCCCTGAATTTCCAGTTTTCCAATCTTATACCTCGGACCCTCTTTTATTTTTATTATTATCTTCCTTGCAGCTCCATTTTTCTCTACACGGTACGAAACCTCTGCCTGAAGGAAGCCTTCGCTTTTATAGAATTCCTTTATCTTTTCTATATCCTCTTCAAGTAGATCCTTACTGAAAGCGGGATGCAGTCTAAAAAGAAAAATATTTGGTTCTTTTAGTTCCATTAGACCTTTTAATTTTCTATCACTAAAATGCTTATTTCCCTTTATTTCTATATCTTTCACGTAAACTTTTTTCCCTTCGTGAATTGTGAATACAAGTTTGGAAGCCCCCTTTTTAGGAACTATCTTATACTTGACCTCAGTTCCTACAAAACCCTGTCTTTTGTATATTTCCTCTATTCTCTTTTTAAGACTTTCTATTTCTTGAACTGTTAAGATTCTGCCGAGCTTCAATTGTTTGAGTATAGCAAGCCTTTCCTCAACTGCAGGACTGGAAGTATACCCCTCTATAGTTTCTTCTACATCGATTTCTCCGAGTTCTGTTTCTATTCCGAGATATTCTTTTAATTCATCATCACCGAGTTCATCATTTCCTTTAAATTCTATTTTGTATATTACTGGAAGGTCTTCAACCCGAAACACCACCTCTGGTTTTCCGTTATTGTTTGTATCTTCTTTATATACCTCAATCTTTTTAAATAACCCCGTCCTGTAAAGTCTCTTAATATCCTCCCTTATTTTTTCAAGAGAAAAATCCGAACCTTCTTTTGTCTTTAAAAAACCCTTTATGAGTTCATCGGTAATATATTTATTTCCCTTAACTATAATTTTTTCTATTTCTTGGGAAAAAACAAAAGTTGTTAAAACTAAAAAGCTTAATAAAAATACCCTTTTCACAAAAGAAGTATTATAAAGGAAAGGAGAAAAGGGGAAAATTATTTTTCCACGAGGACTTCAAGCTTTTCTTTCTTCTTTGAAGGTTTCAGATATGGTTTGTCACTTCTTATCCTTATTTCTACTTCCTCTATATCCTTGAACGTACCTTTGATAATTTCTTCCGCGAGCAGATCCTCAACATGCCTTTGTAAAGCTCTTTTGAGGCTTCTCGCTCCGTATTCAGGCTTATACTCTTTGTCTATAATCCAGTTAACGAAAGACTTGTGGAGTTTTACTCTTATTCCCCAATCCTTTAGCTTTTCGTTAATTTCTTTAAGTTGAAGGTCAAGAATCTTTTCAATATCTTTTTTCTCAAGAGGTCTGAATACTATAATCTCATCTAGCCTATTCAAGAATTCAGGACTAAAGGTTCTTTTTACCTGGTCTAAAACATTTTTCCTCATTTCCTCAAAGTTAAGGAGTCCCTGTCTCTTTTCGAATCCCATGCTTCCGCCTGTAATTAATCTCGCTCCGAGATTAGAAGTCATTATGATGATTGTATTGGAAAAGTCTACCGTTCTGCCGAGTCCATCGGTAAGTCTTCCGTCGTCAAAAATTTGCAGGAATATGTTGAACACATCGGGATGCGCTTTTTCTATTTCATCAAACAAGAGAACACTGTAAGGTCTCCTTCTTACGGCTTCCGTAAGTTGTCCACCTTCTTCGTATCCCACGTATCCAGGAGGTGCTCCGATAAGTCTGGATACTGTATGTTTTTCCATGTACTCCGACATATCGAATCTTATTAACGCTTCCTCCGTTCCGAATAGGTACTCCGCTAAAGCCTTAGCAGTTTCGGTTTTTCCGACCCCTGTGGGTCCCAGGAACATGAATACTCCTATAGGTCTGTGCCTTCCTTTGAGTCCTACTCTGGACCTTCTTATAGCTTTCGCTATAGCCCTTATAGCTTCATTTTGACCAACAACTCTCTTCTTGAGTTCTTCTTCAATATGAAGTAACTTTTCTGCATCACTTTCGTGAATTCTCTTAACCGGTATTCCTGTCCATCTTGCTACAACCTCTGCAACATCCTCCTCGGTTACCTTAGGTCTATTCTTTTCAAGCTCTTCTTTCCACTTAGCTTTCATGGTTTCAAACTTTGCTCTGAGTCTTAACTCTTCATCTCTAATCCTTGCAGCCTTTTCATAATCCTGCTCTTTTACGGCTTTTTCCTTTTCTCTTTCATACTCTTTGATTTTCTCCTCTATCTCTTTGAGTTCAGGCGGAAGTTGTGTAGCTTTCAATTTAACAAGCGCACCAGCTTCATCCATGACATCTATAGCTTTATCGGGGAGATTTCTATCGGTAATGTATTTCACGGAAAGGTCTACAGCTTTTTCTATAGCCTCAGGGGTGTACTCAACCTTATGGAATTCTTCGAACTTAGGTTTAAGACCGTAAAGTATCTGTATAGTATCCTCCGGAGAGGGCTGTTCTACGTAAACGGGCTGAAATCTTCTCTCCAGTGCACCGTCCTTCTCTATGTATTTCCTATATTCATCTACAGTAGTAGCACCTATTACCTGAATTTCACCCCTTGCGAGAGCAGGTTTTAGCATATTAGATGCGTCTATCGAACCCTCTGCAGAACCTGCTCCGACCAGTGTGTGAAGCTCGTCTATGAATAGGATTACGTTGTTTGCTTTTTCAAGTTCTTTGAGTATATTCTTTAACCTTTCCTCAAACTGTCCCCTATACTTAGTCCCGGCAACTAAAGCTGCTAAATCCAGCGCTACTACTCTTTTATTTATCAACGGTTCAGGGACTTCTTTATTTGCTATTCTCTGGGCAAGACCTTCAACTATTGCGGTTTTACCAACTCCCGGGTCTCCGAGAAGAACTGGATTATTTTTCCTTCTTCTTACAAGTATCTGTATAACCCTTTCTATCTCCTTTTCTCTTCCTATTACCGGGTCAAGTTTTCCTTCCCGTGCCATTTGTGTAAGGTCTCTTGAAAATCTATCCAGATTGGGTGTTGACACATACCTTTGGCTTTCTTGAGGTGGAAGTTCTCCCAAAAGCTGAAGTACTTCTCTTCTTACAGAATACTCATCTAAACC
>DQVZ01000249.1 GCA_015661465.1 Aquifex aeolicus | reverse complement strand
TTTGCCCACTGGTCTCCTATTAGCCAAGCTAAGTATTTACCTTGTTTCAAAACTCTATACGCTTCCTTCATAACTTTTTCTAACTCATCGAAAAAACTTTCATCGGTTGCTGGAATATGTCCTATATTTTTTGGATGGTCATTATACCTGATATTATCGGAATAAGGGGAGTCTATGAATATAAAGTCTACACTTTCACTTTTTATCGGCATACTCCTTGCATCAGCTTGTATTATATCTTTACGGGTAGGTACTATATCAAAAGCTATTACTTTTCTTCCTTCCTCTTTACAAACATCTATTGTTGTTCCGCTTCCAGCCATAGGGTCCAAAACTAAGTCTCCGGGTTCGGTATACCTATGGATGAGATTGTAAATTATAAATGCAGGGGTAACACCTGGATATCTATTATTACCTTTTGGAGTATCTCCATAGCTTTGCTTGGGAAAATCCCAAAGGGTAGTTGAAAATAAAGGTGGTCTATAGAATTTGTCTATAACCCTTTCTTTATTAATCTTCTTTAGAACTTTCAGATTACCCTCTATCACTTCAGATAAAAGTTTAGCTCCATAATCGGTTAAAATATCACGCCAATTAATCCCCATCAGTTTAAAAATCTTTGATGCTCTTTCTAACTTTTTAACCTTTGATTTCGGTTTTACTTTAACTAAGTAGGGGATATTTACCTCCAAATAATTCAGTACTTTTATCATAGAGGCTTTTTTCCGCTTCAAAGGTCCCATAAAGTGCATCTGTGTCCAAGTTATAAAGAAAAATATAATCTCCTTTATTTATGCCAAAGATTCTATGACCGTAAGCTTTATTCGTAGCAAATATCAAATTATCTAAACACTCTTTTTCGCTTTTGTTGGTGCAGGCGAATATAAAGCCTCGCATAGTCTTAAAAGTATAATTTTAACACCTAAACATACCTATGTCTTCACCTGTTCTTTTGGGGATTGGATACCTTCCGAAAAGCATGCTTTCGATTTTCTTCAAATCTGTATCGGTGAAAGGAGAAATTTTAACCTTCCAAGTATCTCCTTTTAGCAGTGTAAGTTCTATGTCCCCCTTTTCTTTCAATACCACATCACCTCCCCCATTCATGAAACCGACCGCTAACGATAAGGTGACGAAATTAGCTTCTTCAATAGATAAAACGGGTTTTTCAACTTCTTTATCTATAACCCAAAGGGTACAGAGTGCTAGACCAACTCTGAATAGATTTTCCGCAGTGAAAGGGTAATTCCCCGGAATGCCTTCTATCTCTCTTTTTTTATTAAAAATTACAGGCATTTTTCTATTTTAAACTTCCAGAATTAAATTGTCTTTAGCAGGTATAACCTCAACGGAGGTTTTATCTGAGAGTTCATCGGCTACTCTCTCTATCCCTTTTTCCAGCATTTCCATAGAATAATGGGTAATTACTGCTCTCTTGGGTGTGAGCTCTTTTATGAGTAATTCAGCATCTTCTACTGATAAATGTTCTACACCGGGTCTTTTTCTATAGAATGTAGTGTTTATAATCATCAGCTTTGCATTCTTAGGGTAAAGTTCCAGCATCCTTTCTTCGAATCCTGCACAGGATACGTAGACAATTTTATCGTTTATAAACAGGCCGTAAGTCTCTGCTTTATGATGTCTGTGTTTTATTACCGCTTTAACTTTCCAGGATTTGTAAGTATGCGTAGAACCCTCTGAAAAGAATTCCTCCTTTATAAGGCGTTTCCTCAGGTAAGGTAGAACGACCCTATCTTCTCCTATTACTGCGGATTTAGGGGCAAAAAGGGATATATTCCTATACTTTCCTCCGTTTGTAGCGGATTCAAGAATAGTATTCACATCCGCAGAGTGGTCTAAGTGCAGATGGGAAAGAACTACTAGGTCTATTTTCTTATAATCAATTCCCAGGTGGTGTAAGTATACAAATGCTCCCGGACCCGGGTCTACGTGGAGGTAATGTCCACTATCCTCTACTAAAAAACCTCCAGAACGCTTTATAAGATTAAAGGTTACTATCCTACCTCCAGCAGTTCCTAGAAAAATGATTTTATTTTTCAAGTTCCTCAACTATTATAGAACAGCCCAAGTATTCATCAAAGCAAAGAAAAAATTTATAGAAAAGGGAAAAGGGAATTTTCATTCTTCTTCAACTATTATAGAACCGCTGGGGCATTCGTCTGCGACTTCCTGTACTTCGTCCTCCAATCCTTCGGGAACAATCATCCAGTGTCCTTCGTCATCTTCTATGTCGTATTTGACTACGTCTGCTATTCCATCACCTATATTCTTGAAAACTTCGGGGATTCTATCGTAGCAAAGCTCGCAAGCAGTGCAAGTATCCTGGTCAACCCTTACCTTCAATCCCATAGTACTTACCTCCTTTAAGATTTTTTCTTAAAGATAATGCGAATAAGAAAATATTAATATAATCTTACTCAGCATCGTATGTTCTTTCTTCTTCTTCCAGTTCTACAACCCTCAAGATTTTTGCTACGGTTTCTCCAATCTTCGCAGGATTTTCTATTACATAAGCTCCCGCTTTTTCAAGAGCTTCCATCTTAGCCTTAGCGGTTCCTTTTCCTCCCGTGATTATAGCTCCTGCGTGTCCCATTCTCTTTCCAGGTGGAGCGGTAATTCCCGCTATGTAGGCAAATACCGGCTTTTCCACTTCACTCTCTATGTACTCAGCCGCTTCTTCTTCTTCGGTACCTCCGATTTCTCCAATCATAAGAATCGCTTCTGTTTCTGGGTCTTTATTGAACATTTCTATAACATCCTTATGGGTAAGTCCGTGTACCGGGTCTCCTCCTATACCTACTGCTGTGGACTGTCCTAGACCATATTTGGTAAGCTGGAATGCAGCCTCATATGTAAGTGTTCCGCTTCTTGAAACTATTCCTATTTTCCCTTTTTTAAAGATATGACCCGGCATTATTCCTACTTTGGCCTCACCCGGAGTTATAAGTCCAGGACAATTAGGCCCTACCAGCTTTGCGTTAGGGTAATTTTTTAACATATAGTCCTTTACCATCATCATGTCTTTTACGGGGATTCCTTCTGTAATGCAAACTATGAGCTCTATACCGTTATCAAGCGCTTCCACTATAGCGTCTGCGGCAAAAGGTGCAGGAACAAATATCAGTGAGCAATTAGCCCCTGTTTCTCCAACAGCTTCTTTTACGGTATTAAAGACAGGGATACCCTCTACTTCCATTCCACCTTTGCCAGGAGTAACTCCTGCAACAATTTGTGTACCGTACTCCTTACATTGTTTTGCATGGAAAGAACCTTCTTTACCGGTAATTCCCTGAACTACAACCTTGGTATCTTTGTTAACAAGTATAGCCATTTCCCAGACCTCCTAAATTAGCTTTGTTTATTAGCAAGTTCAACAGCTTTTTTAGCTCCATCCCACATATCTTCCGCGGTTATGAAGTTCAGCCCAGATTCTTGGAGCATTTTCTTTCCTTCCTCTACGTTTGTTCCTTCCAGTCTGACCACCACGGGAACCTTTAATTCTACTATCTTGGAAGCCTCTATTAATCCTTGAGCCAGTCTGTCTACCCTAAGGATTCCACCGAAGATGTTTATGAATACCGCTTTAACGTCAGGGTCTGCCATAAGTATTCTAAAGGCATTTGCTATCTGTTCGACATTTGCTCCACCGCCTACATCCAGAAAGTTTGCAGGTTCTCCTCCTGCCAGCTTTATTATGTCCATGGTAGCCATAGCAAGTCCGGCACCGTTTACCATACACCCTATGTTCCCGTTGAGCTTTATGTAATTAAGACCGTATTTCTTGGCTTCCGCTTCCAAAGTTGGAATTTGGCTTTCATCTTCCATTTCTTGAATATCCTTGTGTCTGAACAACGCATTGTCATCAATGTCCATTTTTGCATCAAGTGCTATAAGATTTCCTTCCTTGGTAATAACGAGAGGATTTATCTCCACGAGAGAAGCGTCTAAATCTCTATAAATCTGATAAAGCTTCAGAGCGATATTTACAAAATCTTTTACCGGAAGATTCAACTTGAATGCTAATTCCCTAGTCTGATAAGGCATAAGTCCCAGCTCAGGGTCTATGGTTTCGATTATTATCGCATCGGGGTCTTCTTTGACAATTTCCTCGATTTCCATACCACCCGCAGCTGATGCCATTATTACGGGCTTTGATTTGGAACGGTCTAAGGTGATGGCTAAGTAGTACTCTCTGTCTATGTTTGTTGCCTTTTCTATGAGCACTCTGTTTACGGGTTTTCCGTCGGGACATTGGAAGGTTTTTAAAACCTTACCCAGTAATACTTCAACAGATTGCTGGAGTTCTTCCATGTTTTTCACTATTTTTACACCGCCAGCTTTACCTCTTCCTCCACAGTGTATTTGGGCTTTTACTACCAGAGGAAATTCTCCCAATTCTTCGGCAACTTGCTTAGCTTCCTTCAAGGAAAAAGCTACTTTCCCTTCGGGAACAGGTATTCCGTACTTTGAAAATATCTCCTTGGCCTGATGCTCGTGTAATTTCATAAAGCCACCTCCTCTAACTAAAATGGCGTTTTAATTTATTTAATTAAAAACTGAAATAATAATCTACCTGAGAATTAAATAAAGGTTTATACCAAGAAGCGGTATTAGTCTGTATAAACCCCGTGTAAAGTATAACGCAGCTGCTCCGATTAAGCTTACGATAAAAGCTTCTTGGGAAGTGATACCGCTGAGTAACTTTGGAGAAAAGTCACTGAAGAAATTTAAAATTCGAAAGACAATTTCACCGCTGAGGTTCATAAACACCAGTGTTGGTATAAAAGAAAAAAATGTAATTAGCGAGATTATTGAAAACAGAGCGTACGCAAAGATAAGGGGAGACAGGACGGGAGTAAGTAGAACCGATAAGGGAGTAATAAAAGAAAAACTGGCTATCAGCGGAGCTGTTCCCGTAAAGGCTGCAAGTGATACAAGAAGGCTCTTTAAATAGTTGTTAACCTTAAGATCTTTTAAGGTGAGAACTATGTAAAGTACCGCAAAGAAGGAAAGCCAGAAGGAATAGGAAAATACAAAGTAGGGAAGCAAAAAAAGCATTACGCTTGAACTAAAAAATAAAGAACACAGTGAACAATATTGTCTGAAGGAGAGCTGTGAAAAAATATAAATTAGTATCATAGATGTAGCCCTTATCACCGGAGGGTTTTGGGGAACTATAAAGAAGAAGTAAAATAAAACTCCTATCAATCCTACCCACATTCCCAAAAATCTTGGTAAAGTTTTGGAGAGTATGAGAAATACTAAACCAACATGGAGACCCGAAACCACGAGGACGTGAATGAGACCAGTATGCAGAAAAGCACTTTCCACCTCTATCGTAAGATTTCTTTTGCTTTCTCCGAATAAAAAGGCAAGGCCTATCGCCTGAAGGTGTTCCTCTTTTACTATGCTTTTGAATTTCGCCATAAGGGAATTCCTTAAGTTGTTTTTAGAGGGCAATTCTTCCACATCCCATCCGTAAGAGGAAATAAAAATCCTGTTATCTTTCACCTTTACATTTCCAAATATTTCTATTCTTCGGGATTCTGGAATATAAAAGGGTTTTCTTATAAACAAGAATGCCTTTCTACCTTCAAGCTCCGTAATTTCGGACTCTTCGATTTCAACAGGAGAACCTATACCTTCCTCGTACAGTTCCCACTGTCCTAAAACTTTAAGTTTCATATACACCGTGTATTCCCTAAATTCAGGAAGTTTAGCAGTGTTGTAGGAGTAGGTAAGAGCTATCAAAAACACCGATAAGTGTAGTAGCAAATTTTTAAGGGGCACTTTGTTTTAAATCTACTCGTATTATATTATTGTTTTTTAAGTATTAGTGAGGTGTCTAATATGCGTGAAATTAAGATTACGGACGTTTCCCTTAGGGACGGAATTCAAAGCCTCCTTGCCACGCGCGTGAGAACAGAGGATATGCTCGATGCTATTGAGATGCTTGATAAGTGCGGATTTTGGTCTCTGGAGGTGTGGGGAGGAGCAACTTTCGATGTTTGTTTGAGATACTTAAAAGAGGACCCCTGGAAAAGACTTAGAAAATTCAAAGAAAGGGCTAAGAATACTAAACTGGAAATGCTCCTGAGAGGTCAGAACGTGGTAGGTTACAGACATTACGCGGACGATGTTGTTGAAGAATTTATCAAAAGGGCTTACGACAACGGTATAGAGGTTTTTAGGATATTTGACGCCCTTAACGATACCCGTAATATGAGAAAAGCTATTGAAACTGCTAAGAAAGTTGGGGGAATCGTTAAAGGCGTCCTTTCATACACAATAAGTCCGGTTCACACCATAGAGTATTACGTAAAAGTTGCAAGAGAACTGGTGGATATGGGAATTGATATAATTTCGATAAAGGACCAAGCGGGAATTCTTTCTCCCAAGGTTTGTTATGAGTTAGTGTCCGCACTTAAATCTGAGTTCCCTAACTATCCCGTCCACCTTCATACCCAGACTACTGCGGATTTAGCAGAAATGGCACAGCTGAAGGGTATAGAGGCGGGAGCTGAAATGATAGACACCTCTTGCTACTCCCTATCGGGGCAAACCTCCCACCCTCCCGGAGAAACGATGATATACGTTCTTAGGGAATTCGGATACGAGATAAAGGTAAATGCCGAACTTTACAAAAAAGTCGGTGATTTAATGAAGGAAATCAGAAAAAAGTACAAGAAATACGATGTTCTCCCTCCATATCCTGATGTTGAAGTCCTCATACACCAAGTTCCAGGTGGAATGATATCCAACTTCATTTCCCAGCTAAGAGAACAAAATCTCGAAGAAAAACTCGAAGAGGTTTTAGAGGAAGTAAAAAGAGTGCGAGAAGATTTTGGATATCCTCCTCTTGTTACTCCTACAAGTCAAATAGTTGGAACTCAGGCATTTTTAAACGTTTTACACGGTGAAAGGTATAAAGTTGTAACTAAAGAAACAAAGGACTACGTAAAGGGTTTATACGGTAGACCTCCTGCTCCTATAAAAGAGGAAATTATCAAAAAGATTCTCGGGGACGAACAGCCTATTTACGATAAAAGGCCTGCAGACCTCTTGGAACCCGAACTTGAAAAAATAAGAGATGAAGCAATAGAAGCGGGGGCCCGTTCTGAAGAAGATATACTTTCCTATGCACTTTTCCCTGTGGTAGCTAAAGAGTTCTTTGAATGGAGAGAAAAGGTTGAAAAGGGAGAAGTACCTCCTCTGCCCATGGAAGAAACTGTAGAAGAAGGTTCCGAATGTAAAGCCCCTGTGGAGTTCTACATAACAGTTCACGGAGAGCAGTACCACGTCCAGATAGCTGGTAAGGGAGAGGAAGACCAAACCAGAAGAACCTTCTTTATTAGGTTAGATGGACAGCTTGAAGAGGTTCATCTTCAACCTATAAGGGAAGTTAAAATTACAGAAGCTTTTGCCACAGAAGCTACGGAAGGAGGAACTGTAGTAAGCAAGAGACCAAAACCCAGGGGAGTGGGAGACATAACCTCGCCTATTACCGGTAAAGTTGTAAACATAAAAGTTAACGTCGGGGATAGGGTAAACGAAGGTGATGTCCTTTTAGTTATAGAAGCTATGAAAATGGAAAACGAGATACACAGCCCTGTTGATGGTGTTGTCGATGAGATTTTTGTCAGAGTAGGGGAAACCGTAAATCCAGATGAAGTTCTCATTAGGATAAAACCGAAAAGAAGCAGAGGTAGGAAAAAGAAATAATGTTGAAAATTGCTGTTCCGAAAGGGCGTCTCTTTAGTGAAACTATTCATCTTTTTTTAAACAAAGGTGTTATAGAAAATAAACTTCAGGAAGGGAGAAAATTAATTTTAAGGGAGAGTAGTTATACTTTTTACCTTGTGAAACCCTTCGATGTTCCTGTTTATGTAGAACGCGGGGTTGCAGACCTAGGAGTTTGCGGCTACGACGTTTATTTGGAAAGAAAGCCTGACGTGTACAAGTTACTCGATTTGGGAATAGGCTACTGCACAATAGCGGTAGCTGGCAAGCCCGAGAGTAAAGAAAAGTATTTCAATTTAACTCATATAACTGTAGCTACTAAATACTCAAACATAGCCTATGAATTCTTTAAAAGTAAAGGTATTAAAGCGGACATTTATTATCTGAACGGTTCCGTAGAACTTGCACCTTTAGTCGGACTTGCCGAGTTCATTCTTGACCTGGTTCAAACCGGAAGAACCTTAAAGGAAAATGGTCTAGTTGTTATTGAAGAAGTCGGAAAATCTACAGCTTGGCTTATAGCCAATAAGGATAGCTTTAGAATAAAAAACAACCTTGTTCTCGATTTTATAGAAAAACTGAAGTAAAGTATAAGAACATTCTTAAATCCTTATAAGGAATTTAAATTGTTTTTCCATGAGATTCTTCTACTTTAAAACCCCGTGAAGGAAAAGTGGAAAGCTATAGCGAACTTATTGGAAGAGGAATTCGATATAGAGGTACAACCTTCCTATGAGGGCTGGGGAGCGGGATATGACCCTAAGTTCCTTCCTCTTTTGGAAATGTGGGCAAAGGGAGAAGTAGAAGAGGTTCCGCGGGGGGTAAGGATACCGAGAGGAATTCTTTATAACGTCGTTGATTTTTTAAAGAAGAGTGAAGATTATACTGTAAATTCAATAAGACATGAAATAGCCCTTCTGCTGTATACTTACTTTCCTCACTGGAGATTTGGACAAAGAGAAGTATTCAGAGCAGGATATGTACCTACAGCTTTTTTAGTCCTTTTTGCAGTCCTTGAAAGTTTAAAGGTTGACAGTAAATTGGTGGAAGAGAATCCATCTTCATTTTCAGCTTTAAAGAAAAGGTATAAAGAAATTCTCTCGAAAATAAATCCCCATTATCCCTATCACGAACTTGCCATTTCCTTCATTTACTCTTGGATTAATGAAGACTACGAATTTTCCGATGAAGTAAAACGTTATTACTCCACTATGGAAAGAAGCTTCTACGAGTACTTAAAAGAAGAGAATCCCCAGAGTTCCTACGACATAGTAATGGAAGACTTATGGCAAAGATTCAGAGTTCTCGTAGACTTATCCAAAGATTTAAATTATGTGGACCTTTTAATCGAAGAAGCCAAAGGAAGAAACAGAGAGGATGCCCACAAAGCAAGGATTATGACGGATATACTTTCAAAGCTTCCTACAGAGATAAGAAACTACATTAAAGAAAATAAAAATAAAAAGGCCTTCCAGTTTCCTTCCGAGGTAATGAAGCAAATACTCAAAGCCCTTGACACAATCCCAGACTGGATGAAAGATTACTTAAAACAGATGAGCTATATAGACCTTCTTGAAAAGGATATTTCTTTCCTAAACTATTTTCTACCAAAAACCCTGGAAGTTGACGTAGAACACAGAGGATTTATAAGCTTTATATTCAAAGCTTGGGAAGAAGTGTCTGCAAATCACAGTTTGAAATCTAAAAAACAAAAAGAAGAAGAGGAACTGTCAGAACTGGACAAAAAATTCAGAAAAGAACATGGTCTTACACAGAAAGAGTTCCAAAAGTACAGAATTTTACTCAAAAGTGTCCTTCCTTATGTAGAACACTTTAAGAGGAAGTTTGATAATTTACTACCCAAAGAAGAAGAAATTTGGGACGGAAAGTACTACAGGGGAAAACGTTTGAACTACAAAAGAGTTGCTACCGAAGTACCTATAGGAAGAGGAAGAATATTTATGAAAAGAGAAATACCGGAAAGAAAAGAATTGGTTTTTGAACTTCTTATGGATATTTCTTCTTCTATGAAAAAAGAGGAAAAGATTATAAACGCCTTGAAGTCTTTGATTCTCGTTTCAGAAGTCCTAGATAAGCTTAAAATGGGATTTTCCATAAAGGTGTTTAACGAAAATGTTTATACGATAAAGGATTTTAATGAAGACTATAGAATTGCAAAAGCACGTATTTTAGATATTCTGGACAGCCTAGGAGGCAGTACGGATTTGAGTAAGGCTATTAATATAGGTGTGGAAAGTCTTGAAACGGTGATAAAAAAAGAACATAAAAAGGGTGTTTTAATCCTCTTTACCGACGGACAACCTACAAAAGGTTTGAAAGGTGATGAACTTAAAAACATGATTTCCCAAATGAAAATGAAAATACCTATAGTTGCCATAGGTGTTGGAGAGGCCACACATATGGTTAAAGAATATTTCGAAAAAACTGGTATAAGTGTTGAAGATATAGCAAAACTCCCTTCTGTGTTTTCCTTTGTGATGGAAAACCAGTTCAGACGACTCTTAATAGGAGAATAACGGAAGTTAACCTACAAGGTACATAGTTTCCGCTTCGTGTTTCCCTTTTCCATCTTCCAAAATCATATCCTTGTAAGATTTTCCTGCTGGAACCATAGGTAGGACATTTTCTTCCCTATCTACCCAGAAGTCTACTATTACCGGTTTATCTTCAACTTTTCTCGCCTCTTCGATGACCTCTCTAACTTCTTTCGGTTTTTTAGCTCTAAGTCCTACAGCACCCATAGATTCAGCGAGTTTTACAAAGTCCGGTTGAACACTTAAATCAACCTCAGAATACCTTTTTTCGTAAAAGAGTTCTTGCCACTGTCTAACCATCCCCAGATAAGCGTTGTTGATTATGGCTACTTTTACGGGAATTTTATACTGAACAGCGGTTATTATCTCTTGCATTGTCATTACAAAAGAACCGTCTCCATCTACTACCCACACTTCTCTATCAGGTCTACCGATTTTTGCTCCTATTCCCGCAGGAAGACCGAAGCCCATTGTTCCCAGCCCACCAGAGTTTATAAACTGTCTGGGATATTTGAATTTGTAGAACATTGCAGCCCACATTTGATGCTGTCCAACACCAGGAACAATTATCGCTTCTCCGTTAGTAGCTTTCCACAGCTCTTCAATTACATACTGGGGTTTTATCACTTTATCGGAATTTCTGTAAGTAAGCGGATGAAGCTTCTTCCACTGCTCGATCTGTTCCAGCCACTTTTTTCTCTCTTCGGGATAAATAATCTTTGCTCCTTTCTTTTTGAGCTCCTCTATAAGCTTTCTTAAAACTATCTTCACATCACCTACTATCGGAACGTCAACCGTAATATTCTTTGAAATGGAAGCCGGGTCTATATCTATATGGATTATTTTGGCTTCTGGAGCGAATTCGTCTATTTTCCCGGTAACTCTGTCGTCAAATCTGGCTCCTACTGCTATAAGGAGGTCCGAGTTGTAAACTGCCATATTTGCATAGTATGTTCCGTGCATTCCCAACATTCTTAAAGAAAGGGGGTGAGTTTCAGGAAATGCCCCTTTTCCTTGTGTAGTAGTTGTTACGGGAATTTTCATTAATTCAGCCAATTCTATTAACTCTTCTTGAGCTTCAGAATTTACCGCACCACCACCTACATAGAGAACAGGTCTCTTGGCGGACATTATCAGCTGGGCTGCCTTTTTAATCTGTTGGGAATTGCCTTCCACATGGGGTTTATAACCGGGAAGGGCACTTTTGACTTCCTCATCCGATGGGATGCTCACATCCGCTATCTGTTGAGTTATATCTTTAGGAAGGTCAACCAAAACGGGACCGGGTCTTCCGGTTCTGGCTATATAAAAAGCCTCTCTTAGTATGAGAGGAAGTTCCTCTATACTCTTAACCAAAAAATTATGTTTTGTAATAGGTCTTGTAATACCGACTATATCTACTTCCTGAAAGGCATCGTTTCCTATGAGATGGGTAGGAACTTGACCGGTAATAGCAACCAACGGTACGGAATCCATGTATGCATCAGCTATAGGAGTTACAAGGTTTGTAGCTCCGGGTCCGGAGGTAACCATTACGACACCAACTTTTCCAGTGGCCTTTGCGTAACCTTCAGCCATATGCCCTGCGCCTTGTTCATGTCTTGTAAGTATATGTTTTATTCCTCCGAGTCTATAAAGTGCGTCGTAAACCTCCATTATGGCTCCGCCGGGGAGTCCGAAAATTACTTCTACTCCTTCTTCCTTTAGTGTTTCTATTACTATGTCTGCTCCCTTCTTTGCAGCCATTTCTTACTAATACCTCCGCGATAATTATTTAATTAAATTTGTTAAATTTTATTTAAACTTCAATAGTTTAAAGCATCTTTGTGCTACAATACTTTTCAGTAAACAGGTTAGGAGGTAAGGTATGGCTACACTGACCTATGAGGAAGCCCTTGAAATACTTAGACAGCAGATAAAGGATTTTGAACCTGAAGCCAAAATGGAAGAAGTAGGAGTAGTTTACTACGTAGGTGATGGTGTAGCAAGGGCTTACGGACTTGAAAACGTTATGGCAATGGAAGTAGTTGAATTTCAAGGAGGACAGCAAGGACTCGCATTTAACCTTGAAGAGGACAATGTAGGTATTATTATCTTAGGTTCTGAAACAGGTATAGAAGAGGGTCATATAGTAAAAAGAACCGGAAGAATTCTTGACATCCCTGTTGGAGAGGGACTAATAGGAAGAGTTATAGACCCACTTGGAAATCCCCTTGATGGAAAGGGACCCATTCAATTTGAATATCGTTCTCCGGTTGAAAAAATTGCTCCCGGTGTTGTGAAGAGAAAACCCGTTCATGAACCTCTCCAAACAGGTATCAAAGCCATAGATGCGATGATTCCTATAGGAAGAGGACAGAGAGAGCTAATAATAGGTGATAGGGCTACAGGGAAAACTACGGTTGCAATAGATACAATACTGGCCCAAAAGAACAGCGATGTTTACTGTATCTACGTTGCTGTAGGACAAAAGAGAGCGGCTACCGCGAGATTAATTGAACTACTCGAAAGAGAAGGAGCTATGGAATATACCTGTGTTGTAGTAGCTTCCTCATCAGACCCTGCATCACTTCAATACTTGGCTCCTTTCGTAGGATGTACAATTGGTGAGTACTTCAGAGATAACGGAAAACACGCGTTGATAATATACGATGACCTCTCAAAGCACGCCGAAGCTTACAGGCAGCTTTCACTACTCATGAGAAGACCTCCCGGAAGAGAAGCATACCCTGGAGACGTGTTCTACCTCCACTCGAGACTCCTTGAAAGGGCAGCAAAGCTGAACGATGACCTCGGAGCCGGTTCACTTACCGCACTTCCTATAATTGAAACCAAAGCCGGAGACGTTGCAGCGTATATTCCTACCAATGTAATCTCAATTACCGACGGACAAATATATCTTGAGTCTGACCTCTTTAACAAAGGTATTAGACCTGCTATTAACGTAGGTCTTTCCGTATCCAGAGTTGGTGGTGCAGCTCAAATAAAAGCAATGAAACAGGTTGCGGGAACGCTTAGACTCGAGCTTGCACAATTTAGAGAACTGGAAGCTTTCGTTCAATTCGCATCCGAACTCGATAAGGCAACCCAACAGCAAATCAACAGAGGTTTAAGACTTGTAGAACTTCTAAAACAAGAACCTTACAATCCTATTCCCGTTGAAAAGCAAATAATCCTAATATATGCCGGAACCCATGGATATCTAGATGATATCCCTGTTGAATCTGTGAGAAAGTTTGAAAAGGAATTGTACGTATTCCTTGACAACGAAAGACCTGAACTTCTAAAGGAAATTCTTGAGAAGAAAAAACTAGATGAAGAACTTGAAAATAAGATAAAAGAAGCTCTTGATACCTTCAAACAAAGATTTGTTCCCTAACTCTCTCTTCCCTTTAAAATTCTTTTATATGAAAAAGCCTAAAAATATCTATATCGGATGTAGTGGTTTTTCCTATAAAGATTGGAAAGGAACCTTTTACCCTTCTCACATTCCAGAAGGTGAGATGATAATTTATTATGAAAAATATTTTGAAGTTGTAGAAATAAATTACACGTACTACACTATGCCTCATCCATTCACGTTTCACAGTTTCCTCGAAAAAACGAAACGTTTAAAGTTTGCAGTAAAAGTAAATCAAATATTTACCCACGAAATGAATTATACGAAAGAAGATGTAAAAAAGTTTATAGATGGTATAAAGCCACTCTTAGAAGAAGAAAAAAGATTTATAGCGCTCCTTTTTCAATTTCCCGAAAGTTTTCGATATACACCGGAGAATATCGAGTACATTAAAAAGCTTTCGCGGGATTTTGCAGGTGTAGATAGGGTTATAGAGGTAAGACACAGAAGTTTTGCCAATCACGATTTTTACAATTTTGTAGAAGAGGCGGGATTTTCTGCCCTTGTAAATATAGATGCTCCTAAAATAAAGGGATTACTGGTAGGCCCTTGGACTTCTGTGGGAACGATAAATTATATAAGGCTGCATGGAAAAAACAAAGAAAAGTGGCACAACAACAGGGAACCGTACGAACGGTATGATTACCTTTACTCACCTGAAGAAATTGAAAAAATTAAGGATAAGATACTAAAAATTTACGAAAAGAAGGACACGTATGTATTCTTTAATAACCACTACAGAGGGAAAGGTGCTTTGAATGCCCTTCAACTGAAAGAACTTTTTGGTGAAGAAGTAAAATTTCCTAAGGGACTGCTTTCCAGTTTTGCTCCTAAGTTATGGGAGTAATTTTATTTATGATTACTCAGGCGGAGGTATGAAAATGAATAAAATAGAATACTTTAAGAATCTCTTGGAAAAAAATCCAGAAAATCCTATGGTTCATTATTCCTTAGGACTTGAGTATTACAAAGTCAAAGATTATGAAAATGCTATAAAACATCTTACAAAGTATCTT
>DQVZ01000176.1 GCA_015661465.1 Aquifex aeolicus | reverse complement strand
GCAAAGTTAGGAAAACTACCGGATTTTGTAGCTAAACTTGATACATGTTTGAAAGATACAAAATTCCTTTCGAGGTTCCATATGAGGACCGGTAAAGAAAGTATAAAAGCAACCACTAAGGAAGTGTAAATTTTCAAATCCTTTAAAAGAGAAGGCTTTACTAGAAGAATGTATAAAATTCCAGAAGGCAGTAAGAATACAGCGGAGTATTTACTCAAGAATGCCAATCCTCCCAAAAATCCCGTGAGAAGCCAAAGTTTTAGCTCATTCTTTTCAACCGCGAAATAAAAACATATTACTGATAAAGCCCAGAAGAAAATTAAAGGGGAATCAGTTGTAAATATTACAGAATTTATAGCATATCCCACAAATAGGTTCGGAAAAGTGGAAGATATTAGGGCTACCCTTTCATCAAAGATTCTTTTCACAAAAAAGTAAGTAATTAGTGAAAGCAGAAAAGATAAAAGAATAGCGTTTATTCGCACCCCTATTTCGGTATTACCTAAAATACTCGTGGAAATAAAATTCATATAGGCTACCATAGGAGGCTTTGAGTAATAACTTATGTCTGGGTGTCTTGACCAATCCCAGTATTGAGCTTCTTCCGGTGAAAGGTCTATCGGATACAAAAGAACGTATAAGACCCTGAAAATTAAAAAAGCAGTATTTATAACTAGGACATACTTAAACATAAAGTTAAAGTTTACTTTGAACCGCAGATATATCTTACACCTTTTTCGGTTTTAGCCCAGTGGGGAGTGTTGGGTTCAAGTTCTATCATATCTCCTTCCTTTAAAAGGATTTCTTTACCTTCAGCACCGATGATAACTTCACCCTCTATAACCCATCTGACCTCTTTGTCTGGATGAGTATGGGTTGGATAGTAAGTTCCGGGAGGGTCGTACCATTCGTAAACCGAATAGCCCCTTTTTCTGAGGATTGAGTATACTTTTTCCCTTTCCTTGATACCTGTTTTTTCGTACCTTACTCTCTCCATCTCTTATAAAGATTATGCTTTATCCTAAGTGTATCAAGGAGTTTACCCACCACGAAGTCTATAAGGTCTTCCATTCGTTTAGGTTTATGGTAAAAGCCCGGACTTGCTGGAAGAACTATTCCTCCAGCTTCTACAATCTTTAGCATGTTTTCAAGGTGGATTTTACTGTAAGGAGATTCCCTTATGAGGAGAACCAGGGGAACTTTTTCCTTCAAGGCTACTTCCCCGATTCTGTGTATTAGATTTCTGTTTATACCGTTTGCGATATGAGCCAGTGTACTTGTTGAACAAGGTGCTATGAAAACCCCTTTGTACTTTACAAGTACCGAACCGCTGGCAAGGGGAGAGGTGAAATCTCCCTCCTCGTGGAGATTTATACCCTTCAGTGAATTTAAGACTTCCTCTAAGGTTTTGTTATGTTCTTCCTTGAGAACTAATCTTGCGGTTTTTGAAACAACCAGATCTATTCGAAAATCCAGCTGTGATAGGACCTCAATTAGGCGAATTCCGTATATTACACCACTTGCTCCTGTGATACATACTACTACTTTCTGCATACAATATGTCCGAGTAAGCCTCCAAAGGTTTCGAAGAAAAATCTAATTTTTCTTTCGTTTTCCGGCAGAATTACTATTAAATAATCCTCTGTCTTTCCAACTTTTACCTCTTGAGATACCTCTGTTGGAGCATTTGAAAAATCGTAAAAGGCTATAACAGATTCTAATCCTTTTAGCTCAATACCCATGGGTAAATTCTCTCCCACGGATATATACAGCTCGGCATTATCAGATAATGAAGCCTTCAACTCATGTAAATAATCCATCACAACCTTTTTTAAGTTTTCACTCTCACAATGGAGTTTTACCTTAACACCTTTCAAATCCGTATACCAATCGCTTTTCCCTCCTCTTTTTTCAATAAGCTTTACCTCCTCAATGACCATACTATCGTCAAATCCTTTGCACATATCGTATACGTTCAGAAGGGAAATGCTCACAGCGGTGAGAGCTTCCATTTCGTAACCTGTTTTGGCTTTTCCGCGAACTGAAGAAAAAACTTCCAGGTTATCTTTGTTTAATTTCAGCTCTACGGAAACGTGGTCTATAGGAATAGGATGACAGAAAGGTAGCAGTTCTCCTGTTTTCTTTGCTCCGAAAATTCCGCTCAGTTTAGTAGCCTCAAGCAGATTCCCTTTAGGAACCTGATTGTTTTTTATCTTTTCTATAGTTTCGGGTTTTAACCTTATTCTCCCGTAAGCTTTTGCTTCCCTAAGGGTTTCAAATTTCGTGGATATATCTACCGTTCTCATAGGCTCTTTTTCTGTTTTCTCCTGATATACGCTGGAATCTCTTCTTCTTCAAAGGTTTCCACTCTTTTAGGGGTTTCTTTTTGCCTTTCTTCCAAGGGCTTTACCCTGTCCTCGTTTTTTATGACCTTAAAGGAAACTTCTTTTCCTTCAACTTTAAATCTTTCCTCAGGGAAGTCCGTAGCTACTATTGCAACTCTTAGGAAATCTTCTTTATCACTTTCCAGAACAGCTCCGAAAATTATTTGAGCTTCATTGTGAACCCGTTGGCTTATCTTTTCCATAACTTCATCTATAACGGAGAAAGGTACATCTTCGGAAGTCCAAAGTGTAACGAGGAGTCTTTTTGCACCTTCTATAGAATTACCTTCAAGCAAGGGGTTTGTAATAGCTTTTTCAACTGCGACTTCAGCCTTTTCCTCACCTTTTCCTTCACCCATACCTATTATCGCGAGGCCACCGTCTTCCATAGTTGTTCTTATATCTGCAAAGTCAACATTTATAACTGCAGGAGTCACAACAATACTTGTTATACCCCTTACAGCTCTCGACAAAACAGCATCTACCTCTTTGAAAGCTTCCCGTATACTCAACGCTCTATTTGATAGTTCTCCTATTTTTTGATTATGGATAACGATATAAGCGTCGGCTGATTCTTTCAATTTTTCGAGACCTCCGAGGGCCAAATCCATTTTCTTTTTTCCTTCGAATTTAAAGGGTAAAGTAGCCACTGCCACCGTAAGAATTCCCATTTCCTTAGCAGTTTTTGCTATAACCGGCGCAGCTCCCGTACCTGTTCCTCCACCGAGACCGCTTGCTATAAAGACCATATCTGTATCTCTCAAAATTTCCTTTATCTTATCTATGTCTTCCAGTGCTGCTTCTTCTCCTATCTCCGGCCTTGCTCCTGCTCCCAATCCCCTTGTTACCTTTTCACCTATCTGTACCCTATTGGGAACTTTGAGGCTGTTTAAGTGTTGAACATCCGTATTTATCGCATAAAGTTCTACACTGTCTATACCGTCCTCGTACATTCTGTTTACAGCGTTACTTCCTCCTCCTCCCACTCCGATAACCTTAATTTTGCAAGGGTTTAAAATTTCTCCTTCCATTTTAAAACCCTCCATTACAACAAATCCTCAAAAAGATTCTTAACCTTATCTATGAAGTTTTTAAATAACCCTCTTCCTTTACTATTTTTATTTTCCATAACTTCAAATTTCTCCACCAAAAGTCCCTGCCTCAGAAGACCTACCGCTGTTGCATATTTTGGGTCGTCTATTCTTTCCTTTAAACCTATAATACCACAAGGCTTTCCTATTCTGACGGGAAGGTGAGTCATATCTTCCACAAGCTCCTTTATTCCTTTTAAGTTAGCAGTTCCACCTGTAATTACTATTCCACTGTTTATCAGACTCAATTTTCCCCCTTTCTTTTCAATTTCCTCTATCACAAGTCTAACTATTTCCTCAACTCGAGCTTGAATAATCTCTGCGATGTATTTTTTTTGGATGGGTATTTCTCTGTCTTCTCCCCGCGGTCTTATCTTAATTGTTTCCTCTTCTCTTACGTTTTTTTCATGGGCTTCTCCGTATTCCATCTTAAGCCTTTCCGCTTCTTCGTTATCTATTTTCAACATATAACTTAAATCTTTAGTTATATTTATCCCTCCGAAAGGGACAACTCCCGTAATTAAAGGTCTTCCCTCAATATAAAGAGAAAAATCCGTAAGTCCTGCACCTATATCCATCAGAAGTACTCCGTCTTCCTTTTCATCGGAAGTAAGTGTTGCATCTGCCGAAGCTATGGCACTTGTAGATTTATCCACGGGTACTAATCCTACTTCCGTAATCGCCTTTTCCAGATTTCTGATTATAGTTGCACTTACCTTGACTACGTGAACTTCTGCGGAAAGCTTAGAGCCTACTAGACCCAAAGGGTTTTTTACTTCCCCCTGTTCATCCAAGATGTATTTCCTGGGAATATAGTAAACAGTTTCATAACCATCTTCTCTACTTTTCATTAAACATCTTTCTAGGAGTCTATTTATATGGCTTTCTTCTATTTCCGATGAATCCGAGGATATAGTTATCGTATCTTTAACATTTTGACTCTTTACGGTATAGTTTTTAGGTGTTCCTCCTGAAACACTATATATTACCTCCCTTACTTTTACCCCTGCCATTTCTTCTGCTTCTTTTAACGCTTTTAAGATACTTGCTTTTGCCTCTGCAAGATCGTTTATTACTCCTTTTTGAATTCCTTTTGCAGGAACTTCACCGAAACCTATTATGTGTATATCTCCATAACTATCTTTTTCCCCTATCAGATACACTATCTTTTGACTTCCTACGTCCAAAGCCGCTAATCTTTTCATAGCCCCTTACCTTAAAAGTATAATTCTTTCATATCTCATATCTACTTCATTGACTTCTTTATCCATTAAACCGATTTCTTTCAATAAAAGAAGCTTTCTTTCCGAAAGAAAATCGAGAGTAGGTAGTATAATTTTTTTTTCTTTTACAAAAACTTCTGTTTTATCTTTATATACGAAGATTTTTTCCCCAAGATTTACAAGTTTTACAATCTTACTTTTATTATTTTCAAACTG
>DQVZ01000137.1 GCA_015661465.1 Aquifex aeolicus | reverse complement strand
TATAAAACAAAAGGATATGATAAAGGTTGGAATCGTTCTGAATATTACCTTTAGTATAGTTCTTGCGTTGTTTTTTAAAGTATATGTAGGAGGGTAAGGTATGGGTTTAAAAGAAAGACTTATCAGAAAGGATAAATACGTGTGGGAACTGCCTGCCGGTACAATAGAAAGCCAAAAAGTTCCCGTAATACTTTACTTGAGCGAAATTCTCTTTCAGAAGCTCGAGGAGGATGCTATAAGACAAGCTGCGAATGCTGCAACTCTTTCGGGGGTTGAAAAGGCTATCTACGTCATGCCCGATGTTCATGTAGGGTACGGTTTTCCTGTAGGTGGGGTAATGGCGACAAATGTAGAAACTGGGATAATAAGCCCCGGTTCAATCGGCTACGATATAAACTGCGGCGTAAGGCTTATAGCTACAAATTTAAAGGCTATTGATATAGCACCGCGAATAAGGGAAATAATGAACGAAATCCTGAAAAATGTACCTGCAGGTGTGGGCTCTAGCAGCGATATAAAGCTTTCAAAATCCCAGATGAAAGAGGTACTTGTAAGGGGAGCAGGTTGGGCGATAGATTACGGGTTCGGATTTCCCGAAGATTTGCAACATATAGAGAGTTTCGGGGCACTTCCCAATGCCGACCCCGATAAAGCTTCAAAAGAGGCTTTTGAAAGAGGTTCAGATGAGCTTGGAACAGTAGGTAGCGGAAATCACTTCATTGAAATACAAGCTGTTGAGGAAATATATGAACAGGATATAGCCGAAAAAATAGGAATATGGGAAGGTCAAATAGTTATAATGGTTCATTCTGGTTCCAGAGGTTTCGGACACCAAGTATGTACCGATTATTTAAGAATAGCTCTAAAGGTAAGAGATAAATACAGAATAAAGCTTCCCGACCCACAACTTGCTTGTATGCCCTTTAAGTCCGAAGAAGGACAGAGTTATTTCAAAGCTATGAACGCTGCTGCAAATTACGCTTTCGCCAATAGACAGATACTCGGTTTTAAAACTGCAAATACCTTAAGGAAGTTCTTAGGAATTTCCTGGGAAGAATTCGGTTACAGACTGATTTATGACCATGCTCATAATATAGGAAAAGTAGAAAAACACAAAGTAAACGGTAAAGAAGTAGAAGTTGTAGTTCACAGAAAAGGAGCAACCAGAGCTTTCCCTCCTATGAACAAGGAAGTTCCTGCTTCCTACAGGGAAGTAGGACAACCGGTAATAATCCCCGGAGATATGGGAAGGGCTTCTTTCTTACTTGTTGGGCAACCAAATTCAATGGAAATGTCTTTCGGAACCGCTTGTCATGGAGCAGGAAGAGTAATGTCCAGGAGACAAGCTAAAAAGTTTGTAAGGGAGGTCGGTTTTGAAAAGGTTATAGGAAATCTCATAGTTGTGGCGAGAGGTAAGGGAACAATAATGGAGGAGATACCCCAGGCTTATAAGGATGTCACCGAAGTCGTAAAAGTTATAGATGAACTGAAAATAGCAAAAGCCGTTGCAAAGCTAAAGCCCCTTGGAACATTAAAAGGATAAGCTTTCCCTGAATATTTCCACCCTATTCTTTCCTCCGTTTTTTGCCGCATAGAGTGCGATATCTGCCTCCTTTATAATTTCATCTAAACTTCTTTGACCTTTGAACGAACTTACTCCTGCACTTACTGTTATATTTATAACTTCTCCGCTAGGAAGTTTTATCTTAGCCCTTTCTATAAGTTTTCTCAGTTTCTCGGCTACCTTAACCGCACTTTCTAAATTTGTGTTAGGTAACATCACTATAAACTCTTCTCCGCCCCATCTAGCCACCATATCCATTTTCCTTATGTTTTTTTTCAACACTTCCGCCACTGTTCTTAAAACCATATCACCTACATCGTGGCCATAGGTATCGTTGATTTTCTTAAAGTTGTCAATATCCAAGAGTATTATGCTAAACGAATCTCTCAATCTGGAAGTCCGACTGAGCTCCTTTTCTGCAACTTCTACAAATATCCTTCTGTTATATAGCTTAGTAAGAGGGTCTGTAAGAGCCATAGTTTCATAACGTATCTTTTCCCTTGTAGTTTTGAGTATGAGCTTTTCCAGAGATTCCATCATCTTGAGAATTGATACTTTGAGCTCGTATATTTCATCATCTTTGTTTGATATTAACCTCAGGTTTTGTCTTAGAAGTTCTATCTTGGAAAATTGGTTTTCGGATACATCTTGAGACAGGGTTTTTAGAAATTTTATTTCTCTTACTAACTTTGCAACAAGTCTGTAGAGAGGGAGCATATAAACAGTCACGGCAAACAGGGGATATATAAAAAGAAAACTTACGATGGCCATATTGTAATCGATTTTCTTCAAAAAGAAGACTTCACCTAGCTGTTCCCCATTTATAATCAAAGGATATTTTACAACGATAGTTGGATGGAAAAATTCACCGATAACTTCGTAGGAATCTACGCGAAGTATTTCCAATAAAAACTCAGGTTTATAATTGCTACTTACTATGTAATTTCCTATTACAAACTTTCCCTCTAAAAATTTCTCGTAATTTTCAATATATTCTCTAACCCTGTCCCTTTTGAAAAAAATTACAGAATTAGTTTCCAGAGTTGCATCTATGTGATTAATCACTTCGTAAATTACATCTAAAGAATTGGGTTGATTTCCTATCAATTTTTCCGTGTTTTTGTATGCTAAAACTACCCTTTTAAAGAAGCGTTCCGCTCGAGAGTTATTTTCTATGTTTATGTATATAAATATTCCTATCCCAAGGGATATTAAGGTAAGAACTGTTGAAGCGAGAGAATAAAGAATTAGTCTTTTCTTTAATGACATTTTTAGAGTATGATACTACATTTCTATGAGAATAATATTCGGTGGAAGTTTTGACCCTGTTCATATAGGACATATAATCCTTGCCAGGGATATTTTGGAGTATTTCAAAGCTAAAGAGGTTATATTCGTACCCTCTTATCAAGCCCCTCTGAAAAATAAGCATTCCGCAAGTCCGGAAGATAGACTCAATATGTTAAAAATTGCCCTTGAAAATGAGCCCAAATTCAGAGTTGAAGATTTTGAAATAAGGAGAAAGGGAATTTCTTACACAGTATATACTCTTAGATATTTGAAAGAGAAGTATAAAGAAGAGCTTTATTTACTTCTGGGCAGCGATAGTTTTCTGAAGTTCCATTTATGGAAAGAACCCGAAGAAATTTTGAAACTGGCCAAAATAATAATCGTGGAGAGAGAAGGAAAGTTAGAAGAAGTGAGAGAATATATAAGAAAAAATTTTCCCCATCTCGCTGAGGGTAAAGATGTATTTCCCGTAAAAACCAGAAGGGTAGATATATCTTCTACGGAAATAAGAAACAGACTTGCAGAAGGAAGAAGTGTGTACTGTTTGATTCC
>DQVZ01000237.1 GCA_015661465.1 Aquifex aeolicus | reverse complement strand
TATTTTGGGCTTTGGGATATAACGTAATAACTATTCCACTTGCTATGGGACTGGGTGCTCCTATCGGAATAGTATTAAAACCCGCTATGGGTGCCGTTTTTATGAGTGCAAGTACTGTAATAGTTTCTCTTAACGCTATGCTCATGAAGAAGAAACTCATTTAAATATTTTGAGGTGGAGAGATGGAAAGATTAACGGAGTTTATTTTAAAGAACAGAGTTGCAATTCTTTTCGCTTCCCTTTTTATCCTGCTTTACGGCTACTACTCACTGAAGAAGACACCCATAGATGCGATTCCTGACCTATCCGATGTTCAGGTAATTATTTACTCTGAATGGATAGGGCAAGTTCCTCAAGTAATAGAAGACCAGCTAACATACCCCTTGGTAACAAATATGATGGGAATTCCAAAGGTAAAGACGGTAAGAGGGTATTCTGTTCCAAATTACTCCCTTGTTTTCGTAATATTCGAAGACGGTACAGACCTTTACTGGGCAAGAAGCAGAGTGCTGGAGAAACTTGCCACCATAAGGGGGCAATTACCCAAGGAGGCAGATATACAGCTGGGTCCCGATGCTACAGGCGTCGGATGGGTGTACCAGTACGTTCTTCTATCGGATAAACGAACTCTCGATGAACTTTGGGCTTTACAAAACTTTTACATAAAATACGCGCTTCTGTCTGTTCCTGATGTGGCAGAAGTAGCTTCAGTTGGCGGTTTCGAAAAAGAATATAGGATTTTAGTTAAACCCGAAAAACTTTATCAGTACGGAATTTCCCTTTCGGACCTATACAGGGCTATCAGAAAAACAAATCTTGAAACGGGTGGAAAATATGTGGAAATCAGTGAAAGAGAGTACTTAGTTAGGGCTGTAGGATACGTAAAAGACAAGGAGGAGATTGAAAATACAGTAATTATAGAAAGAAACGGAGTTCCCATAAGAATAAAGGATGTGGCTAAGGTCGTAGAAGTTCCCGCTTACAGGATGGGAGTTGCAGATTTTAACGGAATGGGAGATACGGTAGGCGGTATAGTTATTATGCGTTTCGGAGCCGATGCGTATAAAGTAATTAAAAATATTAAAGAGAAGATAGAAGAAATAAAAAAGGGATTACCCGAAGATGTAAAGATAGTTCCCGTTTACGATAGGTCAACCCTCATAGAAAGGGCGATAGATAACTTGAAAAGTAAACTAATAGAGGAATCGTTAGCAGTTTTAGCAATAGTAGGTTTATTTTTATTTCACATTCCGAGTGCACTTGTAATAATTATTTTCCTTATTCTGTCCCTTCTTGCTACATTCATAGCAATGAACCACTTGGGAATTACCTCAAACATAATGTCTCTGGGTGGGATAGCTATAGCTATAGGAACTATGGTTGATGCTGCAATTGTTTTGGTGGAAAACATTCACAGAAGACTGGAACAAGGTGAAAGTCTGAAAGATGCAATAGTACATTCATCAAAAGATGTAGGGAAACCAATATTCTTTGCGCTGCTCATAGTTACCGTATCATTTGTTCCTCTTTTTGCTTTGGAAGGTCAGGCTGGTAGATTGTTCAGTCCCTTGGTTGCTACAAAAACACTCTCTATGTTCCTTGCTTCCGTTATATCTGTTTTTGTAGTGCCGGTACTTGCCTATTACCTTATAAGGGGAAGAATTCCCGGTGAAGAAAAAAACCCTATAGTAAAAGTTCTAATAAAGATTTACGATCCTCTATTTCATTTTTCCATAAAACTCAGGTATCTTTTACTCATCGCATTCATAGGTATAGGAGCTCTAACGGTATACCTGTACGAAAAACTAGGAAGGGAATTTATGCCCCCCTTAAACGAAGGAGCTTTACTTTACATGCCTACAACTACACCCAGTGTATCTAGACAGGAAATTTTGAGAATAATAAACATCCAAGATAGAATTCTCGCCGAGTTTCCGGAAGTTGAAACCGTTTTCGGAAAGGCCGGAAGAGCGGAAACTGCAACAGACCCTGCACCTATGTCTATGATAGAAACCTTTATCACCCTAAAACCTCAAGAAGAGTGGAGAAAAGTAAAGGAAGAAAGATTCTATTCTAACTGGAATATCCCCGAATGGTTAAAGGATATTTTGAGAAAGATTTTTCCAGAAGAAAGACCTTTGACGTATGCAGAACTTATAAGAGAGATGGATAAAGCTATATCCCTTCCTGGACTGTCTAACATGTGGACCATGCCTATAAAGGGAAGAATAGATATGATAACTACGGGAATCCAAACTCCTCTGGGTATAAAAATTTACGGAGATGATGTAAATCGTCTAAACGAAATAGCCCAGAAAATAGAAATGCTCCTTAAGAATGTAGAAGGCATTATGAGTGTGTTCGGTGAACGTTCAGCTAATGCAAGTTATATAGAAATAATCCCGAAGAGGGAAGCCCTCGAAAGATACGGTATTACAGTAGAAGATGTAAATAAAGCAATATCCACATTGTTTGCAAATACTCCAATATCTACTGTTATATTGGGTAGGGAACGCTACTCTATTACCCTCGGCGTTCCCTTAGACTATAAATACGACCTCGAGAATTTTACCATTCCCCTTAAGGGTGAGCTTATCCCTCTATCCGCTGTGGCGGATATAGTGAAAAGAGAAAGTCCTGTAAGCATAAAGTCCGAAAACGGTTTGCTTGTAAGCTACGTGTTTATAACTCCTGACCCTGAGATTGATATGGGAACGGTAATAAAAAGAGCGGACAAAATTCTAAAGGAAAAACTTCATCTCCCAAAGGGATACTATTACGAATGGAGTGGCCAATTCGAATATTGGAAAAAAGCTGTTGAAAACTTAAAGGTTATCGTTCCGGTAGTTATTCTCTCTATAGTATTACTCGTTTGGTTTACCTTTAATAAGATTTTTGAAACTTTCTTGGTTCTTATGACGCTTCCCGTAGCCACTTTTGGCGGAGTTCTCCTTATGTATCTTCTGAACTATAACATCTCCATAGCAAGTATAGCCGGATTTCTTGCACTCTTAGGTATTGCAGCAGAAATGGGAATAGTTATGGTGGTTTATATACAAAACGCTATAAAGGAGTTGCCAGCTAATTACAGTAAGGAAGAGGCCTTCGAAGCTATATATCACGGTGCGGTAAAAAGGATAAGACCTAAATTTATGACCTTCAGTGCAATACTCATAGGTCTGCTCCCGATAATGTATGGACATGGTACGGGAAGTGAGGTTATGTCCAGGATTGCAGCTCCCATGGTGGGCGGAGTAATATCAACAATAGTTATAGTTCTGTTATTCATTCCTGCTCTTTATGCGATATATATGGACTTCAAGGATAAACTGAAGTTGCGTAATTAATACGATTTTACAAAAGCCCGTATTTTTTTAGAATAGCTTCCAGCTCTTTGTCAGTTTTTGCTTTTTCTCTGAGGACGTTCAGGAGTTTTTTAAACTTTTCGGGTTT
>DQVZ01000047.1 GCA_015661465.1 Aquifex aeolicus | reverse complement strand
GGTTCAATAGAAAATTTAGATTTTGAGGAATTAGAAAAACTCATAGGAAAAACAAAAGCTGATTTGCTAAAAATCAGTATAAATTCTCCGAGAAAATATGAAGAAAAACTGGTAAAAGTTATTGAAAATGAAAGAGTAGGATTTATAACTCTTGAAGAAAAAGCTTATCCGAATATTTTAAAAGCTATACCCGACCCACCTCCTTTTCTTTTCTTCATAGGAGAAAAAATTGAAAGTGGTATAGGTATAGTGGGTACGAGAAAGCCTTCGGAAAAATCTTTAAAAGCTGTAGAAGCTGTGGTTAAAAAAGAGAAAACCCCAGTTATCTCTGGTGGAGCAAAGGGAATAGATTACAAGGCTCATTTGCTTGCTCTACAGCAAGGAATTCCTACGGTAGTAGTTCTCGGTTCGGGAATTCTGGAAATGGATAGGAGAATAAAGGTTCTATTGGAAAAATACGAAAATATTAGCGTTGTATCCGAATTTTTACCTTGGAAAAAAGCCAACAAATATACCTTTCCTAGGAGAAATAGAATTATTGCAGGGCTTTCCGAAAAAATTTTTGTGATTGAAGCTGGGAATAGAAGCGGTGCGTTGATAACAGCATCTTACGCTAAAAGATACGGTAGAAAGTTATTTGTCTATATAGGAGATGAGAACTCTGAAAGATGGGAAGGTTGTAAGGAACTTCTGAAAAAAGGAATAGCAAAAAAGATAGAATTGGGCGGTGATTTAAATAAAGACCTTATTTCCTTCCTTTCTAAACCGAGAACCTTTGACGAAATTATGGGCTTCTTAGGTAGCAATCCTAAAGACACTCTCTCTGTTTTATCAAGACTGATACTGGAAGGAAAAATTGTCCAGGAAGGTGCTTATTATACGAGGATTTAAACCTTAACCGTTCATATTTCCTTGTGGAGTTTCTCTATATATATTCTTTCTAAAATCTTTCTGGCTATAGGAGCTGCAGCTTTCCCTCCACTTTCACCGTGTTCTACAAATACGCCTATTACAAATTTAGGGTCTCTATAGGGAGCAAAGCCTACAAACCAAGCGTGATTTCTGTATTTCCAAGGCAATTTCTTTTTCCGCTTTTTGTACCATTTCTTTATCTTCCTTTTGTTTTTGAAGAAAACCTCAGCAGTTCCGGTTTTTCCCGCTATATCGACTATTTTTGACATAGCTTCTTTGGCTGTTCCCTTTCTTACCGCTTCTCGCAATCCTCTTTTAATAAGTGCAAAGTATTCGAGATTACCGTAAATAGCCTTTAGAACTTTCCTCCTATTTTTCCAGATAACATTTCCTTTATCGTCCAAGATTTCTTTCAAAAGGGTAGGTCTATATATCACACCGTTATTGGCAATTCCCATCATCATAAGTGTTTGTTCCATAAGATTACTCAGCAAAAATCCCTGCCCTATACTCATATTCACCGTATCTCCATCGTACCATGGTTCCCTAAAACGTCTTTTTTTCCAAGCAGGTGTGGGGATAAAACCCTTCCTTATCGGAAGCTCAAAGGGAATCTTTTCACCGTAACAAAATTTCTTAGCGTAATATCTGATTTTTGTCGGTCCCAGTTCATACCCTACCGTATAATAGTAAATATCACAAGAGTCTTGAAGGCTTTTTATAAGATTTACCTTTCCGTGTCCCCACCTTTTCCAACAGTAAAATTTCCTATCACCCAACTTAAAGGAACCCCCACAGTGGACAATATCGCGGTAACTTTTAGTTTTCGTCACCAGTGTTGCATACGCGATAGGGACTTTAAAAACCGAAGCAGGTGGATATAATCCTCGTATAGCCCTATTGAAAAAAGGTTTTAAAGGATTTTTGCTTAAACTTTTCCAGTCTTCATAAACTGTATTGGGATTGAAATTGGGAAAACTGGCAAGAGCTAATACCTCACCGGTAGAAGCGTTGAGCAGTATAACCGCCCCAGCAGGATGACCGCTCTCTTTAAATACGTCTTCCACAATTTTTTGAAATCTCACGTCAATGGTTAACTTTACAGAATTCCCCTTTTTGGGTTCTTTTCTCTCTAAAACCTTCACTATTTTTCCTATCGCGTTTACCATTACCTTTTCTTCCCCGAGTTCACCTATAAGGATATTGTCCAGCGAACGCTCCACTCCCATTTTTCCTACGAAGCTATTGGGACCTATCTGTTTTTTGAGCCTTTTAAAATC
>DQVZ01000239.1 GCA_015661465.1 Aquifex aeolicus | reverse complement strand
GGTAGAGAAGGAGGGGCATTATCTTAAACTCGTTAAATGCACATACCTTTATTCCTTAATTCCCAAACTCCAAACCCAAATTCTTGACAATAGAAGGTGCTTTATTTGATATAGGGCTTAAAATAATAAATTTACTATGCCGCAACTTCTGAAAACCAAAAATGAAATAGACGAACTTGTTGTTAATACTATGCGTTTTCTCAGCGTTGATATGGTGGAAAGGGCAAAATCAGGTCACCCGGGAATGCCGTTGGGTGCTTCCCATATAGTCTATCTCCTTTACGACAGGATAATGAAATATAATCCTCAAAATCCCAAGTGGTTCAATAGGGATAGATTTATCCTTTCAGCGGGACATGGATGCGCAATGCTTTATACAGCTTTATATTTATTTGGATTCGATATTACACTGGAAGATCTAAAAGCTTTTAGACAACTAAATAGTAAAACACCGGGTCACCCAGAGTATGGACTCACGCCGGGAGTAGAAGCAACTACAGGAAATCTCGGTCAAGGATTTGGAAATGCCGTGGGAATGGCTATGGCTGAAAAGTTTTTATCTCATTACTTTAACAGGGAAGCATTTCCCATAATAGACCACTACACCTATGTTCTAGTATCAGACGGAGATTTAATGGAAGGAGTTTCATACGAAGTAGCTGCCTTAGCAGGTCATTTTAAATTGAACAAACTTATTGCCATATGGGATAACAATCACATTACTATAGACGGGGATACTAAACTTGCGTGGAGTGAAGATGTTTTAAAAAGGTTTGAATCACTCGGTTGGGAAGTTTTCCACTTGGAAGATGGATATAACCTTGATTTATTAGAAGAGATTATCAACAAAGCTAAGGAGTCCGAAAAACCCACTTTCATTTCCGTAAGAACACACATAGGGTATGGAACTCCTTTGCAAGATACCGCAGATGTTCACGGAAAACCGATAGGTAAGGAAGTCGTTATTGAAGCGAAAAGGAATCTAGGTTGGCCACTGGAGGATTTCTTTGTCTCAGAAGAGGTACTCAAATACACAAGGAGGAAGTTGGAAGAAGGAAAAAAACTCGAAGAAGAATGGAATAGACTGTATGAGGAGTATAAAAACAACTACCCTGAACTTGCCAGAACTCTTGAAAAAGTCCTGAATAAGGATTGGAGTCTTGATTGGTTAAAGGAAATTGAAGAGTTCAAAGAGGATATGCCCACTCGAAAGGCTTCCGGAAAAGTTTTAAACGTCATTGCGGATTATATACCTACTATGATAGGGGGATCTGCGGATTTATCTGAATCAGTAAATACTGTTCTCAAGAAATATGAAGACTTTGAAGCCGATACTCCAACCGGTAGAAATGTACACTATGGTGTAAGGGAACATGCAATGGGAACTATTCTAAACGGTATGGCTTATCATGGGGGCATACTTCCATACGGAGGAACGTTCTTAATATTTTCCGAGTACATGAAGCCTGCGATACGAACCGCGGCTATATCTGGTCTTCAAGTTATATTTGTATTTTCCCATGATTCTATAGGATTAGGGGAAGACGGCCCAACTCACCAGCCTGTAGAGCAACTTTGGAATCTCAGGAATATTCCCAACCTTTGGGTTATCAGACCTGCTGACGCAAATGAAGTCAAATACGCATGGGAAATAGCTATAAAAAGAAAGGAAGGACCTACTGCAATAATTCTTACCAGACAAAAAGTAAAGACAATAGACAGAACCAAGTACGCTTCTCCGGAAGGGGTAAGAAAAGGAGCATATGTAATAGCAGAAGCTGAAGGAAAACCAGATGTGATACTTATAGCTACCGGTTCAGAGGTTCAAGTAGCCCTTGAAGCTAAGGAAATACTTGAAAGTAAAGGAATAAAAACAAGAGTAGTAAACATGGT
>DQVZ01000296.1 GCA_015661465.1 Aquifex aeolicus | reverse complement strand
TGAGATAGCCCTTTCTGTTGTAGTGGAAAAAACAGCTGTCGTTCAGTTAGGAGTAGCGGTTCACGATTAGGGGAGGGTAGTGTTGCAACCACCATGAAGTAGGGAAAAGTATTACGCTGAAGATCTCCTATTTAATTTCAAGTTGTCTACTTTTTTAAACGGGCTTATACTCGTATCATTTCAGAAAAAGCAAATTAGAATTTACTAAGGAGGTATGTAAGATGAAGAAAACTTTTCTCGGACTTGCTTTTGTCCTACCAATATTTGCAACTCCCAGTGAAGAACTAATGAAGAAGGGTTATGAGGTTTTTAAAAGGAGTTGCAGTGCTTGTCACGTTGAGTATATGTCCCATAAGGAAATGCGTCAGGTGAGAATGAAAGTAATGAAAGGTGAAAAACCACCTATTCAAGCTCCTCCCATGAATATGGTAGCTTTAAGGGTTAAATACTTTTACCCTGAAGAGGATGAATTTACTGAATTCGTAAAGGACTATATAACGGAACCTATGAGGGAGAAAGGAGTATGTATGCCCATGGCTTTTAAACTCTTCGGTGTTATGCCTCCCATAGGAAAAGCTCTATCGGAGGAAGAAAAAGAAGCGGTTGCTTACTGGATTTATCACAGGTACAAAGGTTCATGGGAAGAAATGATGAAAAAGTTTAACAAACATGGGAGAGGAATGCACGGTCACGGAAAGAGTATAATGGAGAGGCCTGCACTTCAAAGAAAAGATTAAGAGATTGACTTTTCTGCTTTTTTCCTAAAATTCTCTAAGAGCTTTAACCCCTTTTTTTGACTTTTTTCGGGATGAAACTGGACAGCTAGAAGGTTATCAACATGTATCGAGGAAACAAAATACTCTCCGTAATCTGTGGTAGTTAATACAATTTCTTCTTCTTTGGGAATAACTCTGTATGAGTGAACGAAGTAAAAAAAATCTCCTTCTTTTATTCCTTCAAGTATCTCACTTTCCCTTTTAAACCAAACCTGATTCCAACCTATATGAGGAATCTTTACTCCTGTAGGAAGAAGTCTAACTTCACCTTTAAAGATACCCAGACCTTTGTGTTCACCATGCTCATAGCTTTTTTCAAATAATAACTGTAATCCCAGACATATTCCTAAAAAAGGTTTTCCCTTTTCTATGTGTTTTCTTATTGGTTCAATCAATCCTAACTCCTCAAGATTTTTTATAGCGTCTCCAAAAGCACCTACTCCGGGAAGAACAAGCACATCCGCAGTTTCCACTTTTCTGTAATTCCCTGTGATTGAAACATCAAGGAAACCCACGGTTTCAAGGGCTTTTACTACACTGCGCAAATTCCCCATTCCGTAATCTATAACTATAGTTCTCATCAGAAAGTTATATTAGCAAGAAGGGATAATTTATCCAAAGCGAGTAGAATTCCTAAAGAAATTAGGAGAATACCGCCGATTATTTCAACGTACTTTAAGTATTTTGAAAAGGCCTTTACAAAATTAAGGAATAAGGAAAAGAGAAGACCTGCTAAAAGGAAAGGAATTCCTAACCCTGCAGAGTATGTGAGTAGCAGCGCGGCTCCTTTTGCAACGGTTTCCTGCTGAGATGCTAAAAAGAGAATAGAACCCAGAACTGGACCTATGCACGGACTCCAACCGAAAGCGAAAACTACACCCATAATAAAGGCTCCCGCATAAGACAGTTCTGCTTTTGCTTCTATTTTCAGCTGTCTGTATAAAAACTCATGGACTTTAAAGAGATAAAGTATTAAAACTACAGTGTAGGCAAATACCAGATTGAAAAGCTCTTCACCTCCTACAAGATTTAGGGAATAAAGAATCGGCATAATAAGACTGGCCGCCATATAGGCTTTAAGAAAATGTTTCCAAAGGAACAATCCCGAAAAATGTAATCCGAAGAATATTACTAATCCGCTCCCTATCCTGATAATCCATTCCCGGTACTCCTGAAGAAGTTGACCTATAATTGTTGCACTTGCCCCTAATCCTGTAAAGACAATAGAGAATCCGAGAACAAAGTAAAATGCTGAGAGAAAAACTTTCCAGTTTATTAATTTTTTCTCCCTTTCTAGCTCTCCTAATCCTACTCCCGATATGTACGAAAGATATGCAGGGATTATAGGAAGCACACAAGGAGAAAGAAAAGAAAGTACTCCTGCTAAAAGAGCCCCCAAAAATGTTACTTCCATAAACTTTAATTTTAGTCCAGTATGAGTGTGAAGCCTTTTGCTTCCTCAAGAGCTTTCCTGTATTCAACTTCTGTAATTCTTCTCGATAATTCGGGATAATCCCACGCTTTGTAATGGGGAAAGTATTGTTTCATAACGTTTATAGCAAGAGAAGGGTCTATACTTTTCAGAAACTTCATAACCTCTTTGGTTGTCGATATACCGTTGGGGAGAACCAGATGTCGTATGAGAAGTCCTCTTATTGCTATGCCTTTCTCGTCTACTCTCAAATTTCCTACTTGTCTATACATTTCCTTTATAGCTTTTTTTGCGGCGGAAGGATAATCTTTTACCTTTGAATACTTTCTCCCGAACTCCTTATTTAAATATTTCAAATCCGCGAGATATATGTCTATTATTCCGTCCAAAAGTTTTAACGTTTCTAAAGAATCGAAGGAAGAGGTATTGTAGACTATCGGAATTCTAAGACCTTTTTCAACAGCTATCAGTAATGCTTCAAGTATCTGAGGAACTACGTGTGAAGGGGTTACCAAATTTATGTTGTGGCAACCGTAATCCTGCAATTCAAGCATAACCTGAGCAAGGTCTTCAGGTTTCATTATTCTCCCAACACCGTGGTGGCTAACATCGTAATTTTGACAATAAACACATTTCATATTGCAATAGGAAAAGAATATTGTTCCACTTCCTCTGTACCCTCTGATTGGAAACTCTTCGCCTAAGTGAGGAAAGTAATCTGCAACAATTGCATACCTTCCAACATTGCAGTATCCCTTTTTATTTTTCGTTCTATCTACGTTACATTTGTGGGGACACACCTTACACTCCTTTAGCATGCTCAAAGCTTTTTCTACTCTTCTTTCCAGTTCTCCTGTTTCGTAAAGATTCAAATAAGAGGGATACTTCATAATACTTAAAAATGTATTTAAATGGACAACTTGAGTCT
>DQVZ01000123.1 GCA_015661465.1 Aquifex aeolicus | reverse complement strand
GCTTCCACCATCTTGATTGTTTCTTCACTTACAGCTCCCATAAGAATTAGTATTTCCTCAGGGCTTTTCCCTTTATAAAGAGGAGTATTTTGAAGATAAATAGCAGTGATATACTGCTGTGATGTAATTAGATTCTTTTCAAGAAGCATTTCCGCTATAGGCTTTTTTCCTGCCAGAATTTCAAGTCCTTTCAAGCGCCCAAATTTCCTTATAGCCCTTGTCCTTATTTCTCTTTCTTTACCTGAAGTTGTAAAAATCCAATAGGAAAATCTGTCAACTATTAGCCTTCCTATACCTTTTACTACAGATGATAGGTAAAATTCTGAGAACCTGCCTGGAACAGTTGTAAGTGAAGCAAGAAGCTCGGTCTCGAAATCACTAAAAGGTAATGTTCCTTCTTTATGAGCTTTTAAAACATCAGATTTTTTCGGATAAAGCCCTAAAATATGTGCAGAGTTGTTAAAAATTGCCCTCTGGGACTCTCCGCTTAAGAAATCCTGATAAGTTTGAGATATTACTTCCAGTGAGGCTCTATATTTTCTAAATGTTCTGGCTGCAAGTTCTAAGAAATTTGCTATTGAAGCTTTTTTAAATAGTTCCCAGGCTTCATCAACGTACAATATTTTTTCCCTTACTTTTCCTTCCTTTTCTTCCTTTCTGAAACTTAGCATGAACTCCCTAAGAATTTGTACTATTAATGTAGTAATAATTGCAATCTGTAATCTTGTATCTTTCCCCGATAGGCTTTCAAGTTCTAAAACTACGTAATCTTTTGAATAATTTACATTGTTTTTTCCGTTGAAAAATCTTGCATAGGGCCCTACTGCGAAAGGATGCAATCCTTCAGCAATTTTTTTGGGTAGCCCCTCTCCGCTTTCATCTTCCATTTCAATTAGTGCATCAAAAACATCCCGTACTCCCGCATCCTTTCCTTTTCTATTCCACGCTATTTCTATAGCTCTAATGATAAACGATGCAATTCTTGCAAGGCTTCCTTCTCCTACTATGTCTTTTTCCGAAAGGTCATATCCTGCAAGTATTCCGATAATTGAAGTTAAAAATACAAATTCCTCATCAATTAAATTGCCATTCTCATCAGTTGAGGCTTTTGTAAAAGGATTGAAACACATTTCCTTATCTTCAGAAAAATCTATAAACTCTCCTCCTATCAACTTGCATAGCTCTTCATAAGACCTTCCTTTATCTATTACTCGCACTATGCACCCTCTGGCAAGTGATAATACCTGGTCATCGCCCTGTGAGAAAGATTTTCCTCCTCCAGACTCTGCTACTGTAATTTTGTTGTAGTTTGTTTTCGAGTAAAATCTGTTAAATCCAAAAATACCAAATTTTCTGTCTACGTATAAGTTTATCGGTTCAGGAGAAGAAGGAACTTGTCCAACAAAAGGTACAATTGATGCTATATTTACAGAAAAAAGTGTTGTATATCTCATAAACAGGTCGTTTCTTTCAGGGATAGTTCCAAGCGGTAGGCATTCAAAGAAAGAATTCACCAGAGCTACATCTATTTCTCTCTTTATTTCGAAGTTTCTTTCGTGCATTTTCGAATAAAATTCAGCACAAATCATTTCCAGCTCGCTTTTGTTAGGAGCGCTGAGAAAGAAAAACAAGCTTGCCTGATAAGGAAGTTTACCGTCTTCTATGAGTTTCAGGATATATTGTGCTTCCTGGGCTCTTTCCATTATTGAAGGAAAAAATTTCGCCAGGGGATTTCTTTCTGCACTCTGAATTGAATACATTGCTTTACTTCTTAAGATTTCTTTTCTTGTGGTAGGGTCTTTTACTCTTACTATGAGTGAAAACATAAAGGGTTCGTAAAGGAAAACGGAAGCTTCTGGTGTATTGTATGGAAAGAATATGTTCGAAAATTCCCATAAGGATATTCTTCTGGGAAACACATCTACATGGAATCCTCTCCAATATCTCTTTTTGCCGTTTAAAGTAAAAACTAAATCAGCTTCTTCCGAATTTTCTTCATTCTCTATTCTTATAACAAGGTCATGTTCGGGAATTTGTAAGTTGAGTTCTGTATTTTTTACATTGCTCCATCCTTCAAAAGAGGGATTTATAAGAGACTTTAATGTATTTACAAATTCCTGAGGAGTTACATTTTTTGGAGCATAAGTTCTCAAAAGTCCCTCTATTCTTGTTTTATGTTTTTTTACCATATCAAGAAGTTGATACGGGTCTTTGTCCTTTTGAAACGGATAAAATATCCATATCCAGTTTTTGAATATCCTGGGTTTGGCTGCATGCCAGAAACCTTCTCTTGATGCCTTTAGATAGTAGTTATATCTTTCTTCTACAATCTTTTTCACAATTTCAGGATTATCAACGTTAGGAAAATACTGATGAGTATCTCGCCAGCTGTCTAGAAAAGGTTTTATGTTTGGGTCAGCAAAAGAGAAAAACCCTATTACCGTATTATTAGGATGAGAAAATGAAATTAGAGCTTCAAAGATTTTTTCATCATCTTCACCAAGATACGGTGGAATGAGTAGTGAGAGAATAAATCCTATCCCTGTTTTTGTCACATACAACCCATCTTTTTCTCTGTACTCGAGAACAGGATATAAATCTCCAAATCTTACTCTTGAATGATTAAAAGCTTCTATAATTTCTCTCTCAGTTGACTGCAAGTTAGAACCTCCGATAAGTTTTTCTATCAGCTTCTCAACCAGCTTCATTTACTCTACCTCCCTTCCCTCTTCATCAAGCCACTTTCCTTTTTCTACAACCACGTAAATGAAGTGCCCTTCCACCAGGTTTCCACTACTGTCTACATATGGGTATATCCAGATTCTTTGCACTATCTCGCTTCTTCTTACGGGAACGGGAATTTCTTTTAATCTGTTATCAAGTGAATGTTTTAGCCTCTTTAATTCAAGTTCTGTTTTTACTTCACATACTTTATATTCTCCTTCTTCAACGTCGTATTCCGTTCTGCAAATTTTGACCTTTCTTTCTATTCCGCTCAAAACTATCACCTTGTTTTTCTCACCTTTAATCTTTACCTCTCCTCCTTTACCTGTTTCTTGACTATTTACAAATAGTTTTCTGTTTTCCCAAACTGTTTCCATCGGGGCACAAACTCCTGTTCCTTCCGTCGCTTCACATCTTGCACTTTCATATCCTACCGAGAACATCTTTGCACAAGAAGTAATAAGAGGAAAAGTTATTAAAAGAGTTAAGAGAACCTTACTCATTTTTCTCTCCTCCTAAATATTCTTCAAGCTCAGATACGACAAAACCTTCTATTTTTTCTCCATTCTCTTTCACAAATAAAGGAGTGCCTCTTACTCCTAAAATCTGGCCTACAAGTATATGTTTCTTAAGTAAGTTTTCTCCTTCCTTACATTCCTTTGTATTGATATCTCTTCCGCTAAGGGCTTCATCATATGCTTTTGCTTTATCCTTTGAGCAGAGGATTTTTACACTTTTTTTGTACGCATTTGGATGAATATCTAAAGGGAATAGAAAAACGTATAAATCTACATTTTTTGTTTTCAAATACTCATGAGCACGTTTGCAAAACGGACAATCTGGATCTGATACCATTACAAGCTTTTTACCGCCCTTTCCAAATTTCAGGTGCAAGGCCTCATCGAGAGGTATTTTTGAAAAATCAACTTTGTTTATTTCTTTATATCTTTCCTTTGTTAAGTTTTTGCCACTTTTTGCATCAAGAATAGCTCCAATAATCAGGTATTTTCCATCTTTGGTTTCATAAACTATCATCTTCCTACCGTTTTTTTCTATCACATACTCCCTAAGGCTTCCCAAATCCCTTTCTTCGATGAGCTTAGCTCCTATACTCTTCAATATTTGAGGCTGACTAAATACTAGTGTAAAAAATGCCAAAATGGCAAAAATTGCACTCTTCATTTTTCCCCTCCTTTAAAAGTAAACAATTCTTTTGCACTCTTTATCTTTGTAAAGTTCTTCTAAAAACACTCTTCCTTTAACTTCGGCGTAGCTGCCTGGTGCAAGGCATAAGCAGTTTTTTTTAGTTTTGTTTTCAAAATTACAAAGGAGCAAATAATGTTTAAATCCTTTTGTGTGAAATGTATAAGTTTTCTCTTTAGGGAATACAAAAATCATTCCTCTGTAAATTCCTTTTGGCTTTTTATCATACTCTGATAATCCCTTTTTCCACGAAAAAGGATTATTCGCTACCATGTATTTTTCACCATCAATTATTACTTCGCTATTACAACCTGCCACCAATACCAGGATTAAAATCAGCAGTTTCCTCAAGCTTTTCACCTCCATAGAAAAACACTGAAACTCGTCTTCCAGCTTGGATTTCTATGACTGGAAAATACTCTTTCGCAAGAGAAATGTAGAAATCCGCTAATTTCCTTGCAGCAGAACCAAAACCTGAAGCTATGCTTACTTTGGTCACATCTTCGGGATTTATTGTTGAAGTGGTTCCTATTGGAGATATTTGTACCGTAGTATACGATGCCTGAAGGATTCTACTTATACCTTCCAGTATTCCTGCCATAAATTGTTTTGCAAGAACTGAGCCGAATTTAGAAACAAGTCTACCTTTGAGTCCTGTTTTTCCATCTTCATCTATAACCACTCCCTCAACCTTTTTCTGGTAAATCTTTCCTTCTTGACTTATACATGAAATGCGTGAAAGCTTTATATAAGCTCGTTCGGAAGATAGCTCTCCGAAAGCTGTTCCCATAACAAAACATCCTTTCAAGTTCAATTTTCTGTTATTAGCAAGTATTTGTTTATCCAAAAGTAACATCAAAACAGGATGGGGATTTTCTCGCCCATACTGCAGAGTAGGTGCATCTACTCCATTAAGAAGCAATGCCTTTGCAAATCCCATAGGAATGTAAATAGAAAGCTTCTCTTCTTCCTTTTTTTCTTCTTTATTTTCTATTCCTTTTTTATCCTTGTCTTCCTGGACGACTTCTTCAAATTGTGGCGGTTCTTTTTTTTGAGTATAATTCCTTGTACCCAGTTCTATAGGCGGAGGTGGGGAAACTTTTTCTTTCGGAGGTGGAGGAATTTTATCATCAAATGTTATCTTTATAGGCGGAAGCGTTTGTTCTTCTTTTTTTTCTTCTTCTTTTGGTTTTACGTTCTTCAGTGAGAAGCTACTTTTTTCCTGAAGTTTTTTGTTTAACTCTTGAAGCATTTTTTCCATAGAAATCAGTTTCTTTTCCAAATCGCTTAAACGAGTTTCGATTATTAATTTCCAATCCTTTTCAGAAATTAACTTACTTTCTTTTTGAATTTGTGTTTCTACCGTTTTCTTTTGTCCCTGGGAAGTTTTGAGAAGAGAATATAATCCCAAGAACATACTACCCGCTACAGAAATTGCCAGCAGGCCTATAACTGTACCTACTACTAATCTT
>DQVZ01000224.1 GCA_015661465.1 Aquifex aeolicus | reverse complement strand
TTCCTCTACCAAACCTCTTCACCATCTGTAGAAGAATTCGGAATTTTAATGCCCACCTTTGAGGAAAAGCTGTTAAAAGCCAACGACCCACTAACGGAAAAGGAAAAGGTTTGGATTAACACCCTATCGGAAGTTTTAAACGATGAGAAACTTCTCAAGAAATACGAATTAAAAGCTCCCAATAGGGCCTATGATTTTCATATTGATAAAATTACCAATCTCTGGTTGGAGATTATTGAAAAGTGAACTACCCCGCCTTAGGTCGTTGGTATAGCAGGCTTATTTTTTTGTTATTTATGCCCGCTATCGGCGGGTATATGCAAAGTTTGATTTTAATCCTAATTCCAACTTCTTCAACCGCCTTACGGCGGGCGGGCTGTATCTACGCCTCACAGATACGGAGCTTTAGCCCGCAAATTTATTATCAATAAATTACAAAAATAAGATATTAACTCAATGTGTCGTATTACCGGCTTTTGGGACCTATCTTTTAAGGGAGAATACAACCTACCCCAAATAGCTCTTTCCATGAGAGATACCTTAATTCACGGAGGCCCCGACGACGGGGGTATATATATAGAACCCCAACAGGGGTTGGCTTTAGCTCATAGGAGGCTTTCTATTTTGGACTTATCTCCTTTGGGACACCAACCTATGGAATTCGAAAATTTAGTTATAACCTATAATGGAGAAGTTTATAACTTTAAGGAAATCCGTAATGAGTTGGAAAATTTAGGATACACCTTTAAAAGTAATACCGACACCGAAGTAGTTTTAAAAGCATTCCACAAATGGGGAATAAATGCTGTACACAAATTTAGGGGAATGTTTGCCTTTGCCGTTTGGGACAAAAAAAAGAAGGAACTAATTCTCGTAAGGGATAAAATAGGAGTAAAACCCCTCTATTGGTATTTTAAAGAAGGACTTTTTATGTTTTCCTCGGAGTTAAAGGCTTTTCCTAAACACCCTAAGTTTAAAAAACAACTAAACTTGAAAGGCTTAACCCTTTATCTCCAATACGGTTATATAACCGCACCCTATACGATTTTTGAAAACACTTATAAACTCTTACCGGGATACTATTTAAAAGTCGACTCAAAAGGAAATATAAAAATAAACCCTTATTGGGAAATAGAAAACTTCTTTTTGAAAGGAATTGCTGAAAAGGAAAAATGGCTCAAAAGAAATGAGGAAGAATTGACAGAGGAACTGGAAGGATTATTAACCGAAAGTTTCAAACTCCGAATGGTTGCAGATGTTCCAATTGGAATGTTTTTAAGCGGAGGTATTGACTCCTCGTTGGTATGTGCTTTACTGACCAAAGAGGGTTATAGGTTAAAAACTTTCACCATAGGTTTTTACGAAAAAAAATACAACGAAGCCCCCTATGCCAAAAAGATAGCCCAGCACTTGGGAACCGAGCACTACGAACTCTATTGCACTCCAAGGGAAGCCTACGAAATAATACCTAAATTACCAGAAATTTACGACGAACCTTTTGGAGATTCCTCCGCTATCCCAACCTTCTTAGTTTCCAAGTTGGCCAAAAGCCAAGTTAAGGTTTCCCTATCCGCAGACGGGGGAGACGAACAATTTTGTGGATATACACGCTACATTTTTACTTTCAACAAGATTACAAAATTGGCCAACTTCCCCTTAAAGGATTTAGTGGTAAAAATTCTAGAAATCTTAGGTGTGGATAATTTATATAAACTCTATAAAATTTTTAGCTTTATTTTACCAAAATACACCAATACTCGGGATAAAATAGAGAAATTGATTAAAATTTTAAAGGAAAAAGATCCTATACGAGCTTATGATACTTCATTGAAGTATTTCTTAGCTAAGGATTTCAAAAACTTAATAAAAATAGATCTTCCTTTAGAAGATCACCTTTTTAAGGTAAAAACTTTACAGAAAAAAACAAATTTATCAAAATCAGACCTATTAACTTTACTTATGTACTACGATCTAAAGACCTATCTCCCCGATGACATTTTAGTTAAGGTTGATAGGGCCACCATGGAAGTAGCCTTAGAGGGAAGAGAACCCTTTTTAGATCACAAAATTTTAGAGTGGAGTTCCCAACTACCCACAGAGCTTAAATATAAAAATGGAAAGACCAAATACATTTTAAGGAAAATTCTTTATAAATACCTCCCCCAAGAACTTGTAGATAGACCTAAACAAGGTTTTGGAGTTCCTATTTACGAGTGGTTTAGAAATGAATTAAAAGAACTTTATATGGATTATTTGAACAGAGAAAAAGTTGATAGTTTGGGAATCTTTAACTATAAAGAGATTGAAAGGATGATGAAACTATACTTGGAAGGTAAAGGAATAAATCACCACAAATTATGGCTTTTATTTATTTTCCAACTTTGGCAAGAAAGATGGTTAAATTAAGCTTGCATGGGTCTCTATTTCCTCATTAATTCGCTTTGGGGGGGGGGTGCAGAAAGAGTTGCATTAAGACTTGCAAAGTATTTAAAACCTGAAAAAATCTTTCTTCTGGAAAAAAACATTCAATATAACACTAATATAAATATAGAAGCTATTAGTTCACATACAGTTCAAACCAATGCTTTTTTCAAAACTTTATCTATCCCTGTTTACAGAAACAGATTGAGGAATTTAATTAAAGAAAACGATACGATTATAAGCTTTTTAGAAAGAGCTAATTTTGTAAATATTTTATTAGGCAACCGTTATAGAAGAATAATATCTATCCGCACCACCCTTTTAAGAGGAAGAAAATTTTTCCATCCTTATAACGTTTTTATAAAAATCTTCTATCCTAAGGCTGACTTATTAATAACAAACTCCAAAGCTTTAGAATTTGAAGTTAAGAACTTTCTAAAAACCGATAAGGTAAAAACAATCTACAATCCAATAGAGGTAGAGGAGATACAAGAAAAAGCCAAAGAAAGTTTAGGAGGATATGAAATAATTAAGGATTTCCCCTATCTAATAACGGTGGGGAGATT
>DQVZ01000032.1 GCA_015661465.1 Aquifex aeolicus | reverse complement strand
GGTAAAGTAAGATTTTAGAATTAGAATATAACATATAATGAAAGTAAGGGCTTTAGTATCTGTTTTTTTATTATTAATATTCTCTTGCTCACAGGTTGTAGACGACAAAACCGGTAAGAGAGAATCATTTTTGCTTCCTACCGAAAAGGAAATAGCCCTAGGAAATAAACTCCTGCCGGAGGCAATTACACAATTTGAAGGAGTTTATCCTGACAAAAAGGTTCAAGAATACGTAAAAAATCTTGGAATTAAAATTGCAAAAACCGCTTCGAGGAAGCTACCCTATGAATTTATTTTGGTAAACTCTGAGGAGTTAAACGCCTTCGCACTTCCGGGTGGAAAAATCATAATAACAAGAGGGCTATTCTTACTCCTTGACAAAGAAAGTGAATTGGCAGGTGTTCTTGCACACGAACTTGGACACGTAAATGCTAGACATCATGCGAGGTATCTCGAGAAGACTTTAGGACTCAGCCTACTTCTTCAAATTGGGACTCTTTTGATAGGGGGGGAAGATTTAACAGAAAGGATTATTATTCAACTAGCTTCAATAGGAGCTACGTTGTTGACCTTAAAATTCAGCAGAGACCAAGAAAGAGAAGCGGACAAACTGGGGGTACGCTTCTCTTTGAATGCTGGTTTTGACCCGCATGGTCTTATCGATGTTTTTTACAAATTCAAAAAACTTGAAAGAAACCTTCCACCCGAGTGGCTTTCAACTCACCCTCTTCCCGACACTCGAATAAAAGAAGTGAGTAGATTAATAAAGAGCATCAAACTTCCCGATAACCTGAAAAAAGACTCTATTGAATTTCATAAGGTAAAGAAAAAACTTTTGACAACCAAACTTTCCTATAAAGCTTACATAGAAGGTAAGAAGTTTTACAGAAAAGGTTTAAAAGATGCAGCTTTACAGAAATTTGAGGAAGCAATAAGGCTTTACCCTGATAATCAAATTGCTATGGCTTACGTTTCCTCTATCTATTTAGAAAAAGGATTTGTAAAGAAGGCTTTAAATTATGCCTATAAGATAACGGAACTTGACCCATACCTTCTATGGGGGTGGTATCTGAAGGGTATAGCGCTATTTAAATTGGGAAACTACCGCGAGAGTATAAAAGCATTGAAGGAAGCCAAAAAAAGAGTCGAAAGTTATGCAGGAATTTACTACTACCTCGGAAGGAATTACGAGGCAATTGGAAATATGAAGAAAGCGATAGAAAATTACAAGATAGCTCTTAAGCTTTCCACAGGAAAAGAGCCGTGGTATGAAGACCTTAGAGGAAGGCTTTATGAAAACAAAGTTATTTTCTAAAATAGAGCCATGGTTGAAATTTTAATGGGTATAGGTAAAGCCGGTCTAAAGGAATCGGGGAGACCAGATATACTTGTCGTAGTACTACCTTATCCCTGCATAGCTTCCTTTGTTTTTACCGATAACTACTTTAAAGCTGGTTCGGTAATATACTCGGAAAATGTTGCAAGAAGTAGGGAAAAAATAAGGGCTTTTGTAGTTAACAGCGGAGTTGCTAACTGTGGGACTGGAAAAGAAGGTATAAAACACGCTAACATGATGGCGGAAAAAGTTTCCGAACTCCTGGATATACCTAAGGATGAAATTTTAGTTTTTTCTACAGGAGTTATAGGTAGGTATTTACCCATAGATAGAGTTCTAAAGGGAATTGAAGAAGCCTGTAATTCCTTAAAACCTTTAGACCTGAAGGAAGCATCGGAAGTTATTTCCACAACTGATAGGTTTCCAAAATACGACTTTACAAAATCGGGTGATGTTGAAACTTTCGGGTTTGCAAAAGGAGCGGGAATGATACATCCCTCTATGGCTACAATGCTTTCTTTCGTGTTTACCAATGCAGACTTAGATTATACAACACTCAGAAGCTTACACGAAAGGATTACCGATAGGACCTTTAACTCCATCACAGTTGACGGATGTGAAAGTACCAACGATGCTTTCGGAATCATTTCTTTAGGAAAGGTTAAAGCAAATCCAGATATTATTGAATACGAGCTTATGAAGGTATCCGAAACACTTGCAAAGCAGATAGTCGCTGATGGTGAAGGTGCTACAAAAATAATAAAAGTAAATGTAAGGAGTGCAATTACAGAGATAAAAGCTAAAACTATAGCCAGAGCTATAGCAACTTCCATTTTAGTAAAAACTGCAGTGTTCGGTAGAGACCCTAACTGGGGGAGAATAGCAGCTGCCGCTGGAAGCACTGAATTTCCTATAGACCCTTTTAAAATGGAAATTTACGTAGGCGGTTATTTGCTCTACGACGGTAAACCCAGAGACGAAAACCTGGAAAAAGCAAAAAAACATTTGATTGAAGAAAGAGAGATAAACATAACGGTAGAACTCAGAGAAGGAGATTACGAATGGACTTACTACTCATCGGATATAGGTTATGACTACGTGAAGTTAAATGCCGAATATACCACTTAATACTTTCAAAATATCCTCAAAGACGGAATTCTCTTCTCTTGTTCCATCTATTATAACCACGTTCTTCTTATCCTTAGCTATTTCAAGAAATCCTCTTCTAACCTTTTCAAGAAATTCCTTTCCTTCAAAACGGGTTCTATTCCTAAGCCTTTTTATAGCCAGCTCCACAGGCACATCTATAAGCACTATCAGGTCAGGTTCAATTCCTCGTGTTGCAAATATGTTAAACTCGTCGATAACTTCTAAATCTATTCCCTTACCGTATCCCTGATAGGCAAGGGTTGATAAAGTAAACCTGTCTAAAATTACAATTTTCCCTTTTTCAAGGTCTTTAATTACTTTTTCAGCTATTAACCTTGAACGGGAAGCCTCAAACAGAAGCAGCTCGGTTCTCTCGTCCATTTCTTCGGTAATGATTATCTCCCTTAGCTTTTCTCCCAGTTTTGTTCCGCCTGGCTCCCTGTAAAGGGATGCAGGTATTTCCTTTGCAACCAGGTACTGGTAAAGTTTTTTAGC
>DQVZ01000155.1 GCA_015661465.1 Aquifex aeolicus | reverse complement strand
TTTGAAGCCTTGTTCTTCTTTTACTTTACACATCTTTCTACTTATTTGCAACTTCAAACATTGCGAGTGCAAATTGTTAAGTATTGTTAGAAAATCGGTTAACTGTTAATAACCCTTTCCTTTATTACAAATTATCTCAACTAATATTTCACATCGGAAAAATCTACGTAAAAGTCTTCCAAGCTTTGGTATTCATCCTCAAGATTTGATAAAAATTTTAGTTCAACAAAATCATCACAGAAATCATCCTCCTCTAAACAGGTAATTTCATCAAATAAACCACTATTTTCAAGTATATCCGCGAATTTTCTTTTCATATTTACTCCTCCTAAAAGTTTTTTTGGGAAATATTAAAACAAAGTTTTAAAAAGTTTTAAAGAGAAAAGGAGGTTAAAACTCTATAACTTTTCCAGGATTGAAAAGGTTTTTTGGGTCAAACAGTTTTTTAATTCCTTTTAAAATTTCATAACCAGTTTCTCCAAACTGCCACTTTAGGAATTTTCTTTTAGTAAGTCCTACTCCGTGCTCTCCGGTAATTGAACCATGATAGCTTAGAGCAAGTTCAAATACTTCATCTACTGCTCTTTCTGCTTTTTCTTCTTCCTCTCTATTTGATTTGTCATAAAGAAAATTTACGTGGAGGTTTCCATCACCTATATGGCCAAAAACCACCATGAGAAGTCCGTACTTCTTCGCTATTTCCCTGAGTTTAGGTAGAGCTTCCGGTAGGTATATTCTGGGAAAGACTATATCCTCATTTATCTTTCCTGTTTTGAGATTTCCCAAAGCTGGACCTAAGTTTTTACGAGCTGTCCAAAGTTTTTGAGCTTCTTCTTCACTTTTTGCAACTTGAACCTTAGCTCCCAACTGCTGAAGTATTCTTCCTACTTCTGCTATTTCTTCCTTAACAGAATTTGGATGTCCATCTACTTCTACAAGGAGTAAAGCCTCAGCATCTTTTGGAAGTCCTACGGGTTTAAAGTCTTCTACGGCTCTTATAGCATCTCTGTCCATAAACTCTAATGCCGATGGAAAAATTCCGGATGTAAGTATTTTGCTGACAGCTTTACCAACAGTCTCGAGATTATCAAAAGTGGCAAGAGCTGTCATTCGGGCTTTGGGTTTAGGTATGAGCTTGAGAGTTATTTCGGTAAACAGTCCAAGCGTTCCTTCAGAACCAACTAAAAGCTTAGTAATATCGTATCCTGCAACATCCTTAAGAACCTGACTTCCCGTTCTTATAACCTTTCCTTCTTTTATTACGGTTTCCAGTCCGAGAACGTATTCACGTGTAACTCCATATTTGAGACATCTCGGGCCTCCTGCATTCTCTGCAACATTTCCACCGATGGTGGAGTATTTAAATGAAGAGGGGTCAGGTGGATAAAACAGTCCCAGTTTTTCAACATATTCTTGAAACTGATAAGTTATAACTCCCGGTTGAACCGTAGCAGTTGCATTATCAACATCTACCGTGAACTTATCCATTTTTTCAAAAGAAACAACTATGCCTTCTTCTTTAGTGGGAACAGCTCCTCCTGTGAGTCCGGAACCTGCTCCTCTTGGAAATATAGGAATATTTTCTTCATAACAAACTTCAACTAACTTCTTTACATCTTCCTTATTTTCCGGAAAAACCACCGCCGAAGGAATTTTCCTTTCTATAGGAATAGGAGTTGCATCGTAAGAATAAAGTTTCCTTTCTACTATGGAAGCTTTTACTTTATTTTCACCTAAGGCTTTTTTAAGTTTTTCCAACTTGTCTGTAACTATTACTTCCATGGAAATAATATATAAGGAAAAGAAAACCGATATATAGGATGTTTCTCACTTAACCACTATGTTGACCAGTCTTCCCTTAATATAAATGAACTTCTTAATTTCTTTGTCTTGAGTCCACTTTTTTACTTTTTCATCGGATAAAGCTATTGATTTTACAGCTTCTTCGTCTGCCTTCGCTGGAATCTTTATTTTGGCTCTCACCTTTCCATTTACCTGAACAGGGATTTCCACTTCTTCAAGTTTTACAGCTTCCTCATCCGGTTCAGGTATAGGTTGATTTACTATAAAACCTTTATTACCGAGAATTTCCCAAACTTCCTCGGCTATATGGGGAGTTATGGGAGAAAGGAGCAGTGTCATAACCTCTATGCCTTCCCTTAACACTTTGTATTCCAGTTCCGTTTCAGGTTTAAACTTTTGAAGTGTATTTAGCAATTTCATTATCCTTGCTATAGCAGTATTAAATTGATACCTTTCTTCAAAATCTCTCCTGTAATCTATTATTGTTTGATGAATTTCCCTTCTAACCTCTTTTGCTTTCCCGCTTACATTTCTCAGTTCTTCTCCAGTATAGGATAGGTTTTTTATTTTTTCAAGATAAGTATTCACAAAGTTCCAGTATCTTTGAAGGAATCTATAGGCTCCTTGAATACCTTCTTCGGTCCATTCAAAATCTTGTTCAGGAGGTGCGGCAAACAGTATATACAGTCTTACCGTATCAGCTCCATACTTCTCAACAGCTTCTTCAGGGTCTACTACATTTGCTTTAGACTTGGACATTTTTGCACTTTCACCGATTTCTTTCTCAAGAAACTTTATAAGCTTTTCCTCTTTAAATCCTAACTTTTCAAGGAGAAATATAGCATTGTCTCCTATTGATATTTTTTCCTCTTGAAGGAAATCCTTTATTTTCATTACTTGAATTATTATATTCCTACGCCGAGTGAGAAAAAGTAAAATAAGGGGAGTATGGTAGAGATATGTAAAAGCAAAGAGCAAAAGAGAATACGACTTTACCTATCCCCTTTGAAAATTACTTCCTTTGACCTCGCTTAATTTCTCACTCAGTTTAAAGTTATTTTATACAAATGGCGGAGCGGACGGGATTTGAACCCGCGACCTCCGGCTTGACAGGCCG
>DQVZ01000083.1 GCA_015661465.1 Aquifex aeolicus | reverse complement strand
ACCTTTGTAGCACTTTTATTCTTTTGTCCCATCTTAACACCTCCACCAAATTGATGAACTATATGTGATACTTATCATATATATGGATATTACGCATTTCATATCAATTTGTCAATATTTCTGACAAAAATCAAGAAATATAAATCGTAGAAGCTGAATAAAATAAGTAGAATGCCTTGGACTATAATGGTAAAGAGAAAATTCAACGCAGCTCATTTTCTGACGGATTACCACGGCAGTACCGAACCATTACACGGGCATACGTGGACCGTAGAGGTATACCTCAAAGCTGATGAGCTCGACAAAGGAGGAATGGGAATAGATTTCGTAGAGATAGATAATTATCTTAAAGAAATTCTTCCGGATTATAAGCTCTTGAACGAAGTTTTCGATTTTTCGCCCAGTGCGGAAAATGTGGCGAAATGGCTTTACTATAAGGTCAAAGAGAAGTACCCTTCCGTGGTGAAAGTGGTTGTTTGGGAAACGGAAAACTGCGGTGCTGAATACTACGAGAGCTAATGGCGAAGAAAATAGGAATCACCTTTGGGGACCCTGCCGGTGTAGGTCCCGAAATTATACTTAAAATCTCAAAGTATTTTGTAGGAGATTTTGCCTATATAATATACGGAGAGGAGAAAACACTAAAGGAAGCCCAAAATCTTACAGGATTACATTTAGCTTATAAGAAAGTCGAAAGAGTAGAAGATGTGAAGGATAAAGGTATTTATTTAATAGATTTAAATATATTAAAAGTACCAGTTCCTGAACCCTCTCCTGCTTCCGGCAGAGCGGCTATAGCATACCTTGCGAGAGCAACCGCTGATGCCGTAAGAGGCAATATCCACGGAATATTGACTATGCCCATAAACAAATTCTGGGCGAAAAAGGCAGGTTTTCAGTTTAACGGTCAGACTGAATACCTTGCTAGTGCTTCCGGTACAAAGGAATTTGCCATGATGATGTATTCCGAAGATATAAAAGTTGTTTTACTTACAACCCATATCCCTATTTCAGAAGTTCCCCGAAAAATAACGAAAGAAAGTATTATCGAAAAAGTTTTATTAATATACAAGGAGTATAAAAGACTCTTTCGCCTGAAGCCTAAGATAAAGGTTCTCGGGCTCAATCCCCATGCGGGAGAAATGGGCGAACTAGGTCGCGAGGAAATAGAAGAAATAGCACCTGCTATAGAGGAAGTAAAGAAGAAAGGAATTTTTGTCGAGGGACCTGTTGTTCCCGATATAGCTTTTATAAAAAGAGAAAAAGATGACGTATTCTTGGCTATGTATCATGACCAGGGACTTATTCCTTTCAAGTTGATAGCTTTCGACAAAGGTGTGAATGTTACTCTTGGACTTCCCTTTATTAGAACTTCTCCCGACCATGGAACCGCTTACAATATAGCTTGGAAGAACCTTGCCAGAGAAAGTTCCTCAGTGAAAGCCTTGAAACTTATTGAGGAAGTATTGTCTTATGAAGAAGGTCATAATAATGAGTTGTAGAATTAATATTTTATTTTCAAAGTAATTGAGAATTAAGTAAAGGAGGTAGGAGTGATGCAAGAACAAACTCAACAATTTATTTTTAAAGTAACGGAGAAAGCTGTTGAGGAAATCAAAAAGGTAGCTCAAGAAAATAATATTGAAAATCCTATACTCAGAATAAGAGTAGTTCCCGGAGGATGTTCCGGATTCCAGTACGCTATGGGATTCGATGATACCGTAGAAGAAGGGGACCACGTATTCGAATACGATGGAGTTAAAGTTGTAATAGACCCATTCTCCATGCCTTACGTTAACGGTGCGGAGCTTGACTATGTGGTAGATTTTATGGGTGGCGGATTTACCATAAGAAACCCAAACGCTACAGGAACCTGTGGTTGCGGAAGTTCCTTCTCTTGCGGCTAAGGGCGGCCGCTTTTTCTCCTTATTCTAATCCCAATAGTTTCTTTAATTCCTTAATTTCATCTCTTATTTTTGCAGCCTTTTCGAATTCCCAGTTTTGAGCATATTTCCACATTTCCTTTTCGAGTTTTTCTATTTTCTTTATTATGTCTTCCTCCGATTTTATATCTTTCGGTATATTCGATGGAAGCTGAACGTAATCCAATTCTTCTATGGCGAGTAGTTCTTTTACCGGTTTTTGAATAGATTTTGGTGTAATTCCATGTCTCCTGTTATACTCCTCCTGTATTCTCCTTCTCCTTAAGGTTTCCTCTATAGCTTTTTCCATGGATTTGGTTATTCTATCTGCGTAAAGTATTGCCTTGCCGTGAACATTCCTTGCAGCTCTTCCTATCGTTTGTATTAACGCTTGATAACTTCTTAAAAACCCTTCCTTATCCGCTTCGAGAATTGCCACTAGTGAAACTTCGGGTAAATCTAAACCTTCCCTTAAAAGATT
>DQVZ01000073.1 GCA_015661465.1 Aquifex aeolicus | reverse complement strand
GGTAATTACGACGGGAAAATAGTAGCTTGTCCCGCAAGGGACACACTGAAGGAAGTGGTTGAAGGAAAGGTAGTCAATACTCTAAATCGCTCCGTTATATGGCATGCCCAAACACCTCAAGCCTTTAAGAGGAAAATACTGCTGGAATGTCACATGAGAGCAAGGGCAGAGGGTTTTGTAGCTACAGATGATGCAAGTCTTTTAGAAAAATACGGCTACAAAGTAGGTGTTCTTGAAGGAAGTTATTGGAATGTAAAAATTACTTATCCCGAAGACCTTGAATTTATCAGAAAAATATTGTGCAAGTAAAGAGGGAAAATTTAACCAGTCTCTTCTGCTCTTTCAAACTGTGGACAAGCATCCTCCGGTGGAAGTTCTTTCGGAAACTCTTCCTTATACTCGTTGTGATATCCGCAAACATAACATTGAATTTCAACAAGATATCCCTCGTGCATATGACCTATATCCCAGCCACAAAGCGGGCATTCACCTTCTTGAGCTTTCAAAACCTCGGTTAAGTAATTTCCATCTTGGATATACTGAAGTACCCTTTTTACTTTTTTAATAGCCTGTTGAACTTCCTTAGAGTTCCACTCTGCACCACAATCAAGACATCTGAACTCAGCGTATGTGCCTTCCCTCAAAAGCTTCATAATATCGGTAGACCCACATCTATCGTCCAGACATATAACACCTATTTCCTTTTTAGAAAGCTTATCCAAAATTTTATACACCGTCTCCCTATCCAATTTCATAGGAACATCGTAAGCTCTGTATCCGCAGCATTCACAAACCGCCTCAACTCTGGGATAGGGTTCGAAGTATTCGCATACTCTAAGGGCTATCCTATTACAAGCGGGACAAAGTTCTCTGTGTTGAAGGCAAAAGCTCCCATTCATATTAAATCCCCCAGGTTTTCTATTACTTTAATAATATCCTCGATTTTAGTATTAGTATCAACTCGTAGGATAATATTTTCCCCTTTAACTTCCCCCACCGCTATTTTGGGTATTCTTTTTTCTTCTTTGAATCCCTCCAGTATAACTACATCGCAATCGCTGAAGAATTTTTCTATAACATCTAAAATTCCTTTACTTTCTTTTTCCCAGTAGGTAAGTTTATTCGGTGAAAGAAGAGCCAATTTTTTGAGATATTTAGAAATTCTGTATGTATCCGAACCTTCTTTGTCTGTGATACCGTGTCCCTTAGGATCATGCTTTATATACCCGACTTTGTAGCCTTTCTTCAAAAGCTGAGGTATTAAATTCTCTATTAAAGTAGTTTTTCCCGCATTGTGATATCCAATTACAGCAAAAACTTTCATAAGGCTTCTCCTTTAAAATACTTAAGTACTATGATACCTATTAAAGATATAAATCCATCCAGAAGTTTCCCAATAGTTAACATAACAATAATATTTCTTTGTTCAGTCATATGGCTTTATGAATGGAGTTTAACGAAAAATATTATTTATACCATCCAAGGAACAATGACAAAGTTTGAAATTTTTCTAAGCCAGTGGGGTCTCGTCCCTGCAGAGCTTTTGGAAAAACCCTATACTCTTATCACTCACATGTTTTTACACGGTGGTTGGGGACACATAATAGGGAACATGTGGTTTTTATGGGTCTTTGGAGATAACGTTGAAGATAAACTCGGTAAGTTAAGATACATTGTCTTTTACATACTCTGCGGATTGGGAGCTGCACTCACACAAACCCTTATAAGCTTTTCCTTTGGCGGAACAGATGTTCCTATGGTCGGAGCAAGCGGAGCAATAAGCGGAGTTTTGGGAGCTTACATGAAAATGTTTCCCAATGCGAGAATCCTTGCACTTGTTCCCATATTTATCTTTTTTACTCTAATGGAATTACCAGCACTTATATTCATAGGAATATGGTTTTTTATTCAAATAGTTAATGGAATAGTAACTTTACCCTTTATAGGATACGGAGGCGTAGCCTGGTACGCCCACATAGGAGGGTTCCTTACAGGGTATCTACTAATAGATTTCTTCTATAAACGGAAAGCATACTATTATTGAGGAAACTACATCCTTTG
>DQVZ01000281.1 GCA_015661465.1 Aquifex aeolicus | reverse complement strand
CTTTATCGGGGCGGCCGGACTTGAACCGGCGACCTTCGGCTCCCAAAGCCGACGCTCTACCACCTGAGCTACGCCCCGTAATTCACAAAAAATTAATATAATACAATCTTCAGGAGGAGGAAAATGGTAAAAAAATTCTTGTTAACTTTAGTAGCTTTACACAGCCTAGCCTTAGCTTCTTCTCAAATATACATGGATTTTAAAGAAGTAAAAAAGTTCCCGTATATAAAGTACGTAACAGCATGGAAAGGCACACCAGCTGAAACTAAGGATGTAGCAGTTCCAAATGTTTATATAGTTTACGGTAGAGATGAAAGTAAGAAAGTACTATCTTCCGCAGTAAGAATAGCCTTTTTCTTAGGACAATGGACAGAAGGAATAGGGCTAAACCCTAGAATGGTTAAAGAAGGCAAAATACCGAAACTTCTTATAACTGATGTAGAGGTTGAAAAGTACAAGGATAAACACCTTATAGTTGTTGGAACTAATAACAAAATAGTCAGGGAACTGGGCTTAAAATTTGATAAACCTTCACTTAAAGTAATTGAGAAAAAAGGAAGGAAAATACTCATAGTAGGCGGAAAAGATGAAAAGGATGTTATAAAGGCGGCAAGATTCCTTGCAGACAGAATAATAGCTTTTAAAGCAGGAGCCTATTCCACATTCTTTAACTGGGTAAGAATAAGGGGAATGATAGAGCATGAAAACTTCATAGCAGCTCTTGATATACTCAAGGACCCTAGAGGTGTCCATGCATGTGGAAGAAATATGTCCATCGCTGCTCCTATGATAGCAAAGTTTCCCAAAGAGGTTAAAGAAGTTGTCAAGAAGAGAAATAGAATAATGTACGTAGAACTTCCCAAGGCTTTTGAAAATAAGGATAAAGAAAAAGCAAAGAAGTTATGGAGAGAAGCCATGATAACCTGTGTTCAGTGCCATCAAGGAATCGGCGTTCCCAAACTCAGAAAGTTTGAACCCCTCGCAGACATACATTCAAGACACCAAAGGATAGCGGAAAGATACGGTCTAAGTTGTAAAGACTGCCACTATGGAATCACGGATTATAGAGGATACGAAGAGGGAACAGTAGAAAGATGAGAATTTTCCTTGTAGGTTTTATGTGCAGTGGAAAAAGCACTGTAGGAGAACTTCTTTCTCATCTTCTTAATTACCCCTTCTTCGATGTAGACAAAGAAGTTGTTAAAAAAGAAAGAATGTCTATACCTCAAATATTTCAAAAAAAGGGAGAGGACTACTTTAGAAATCTCGAGTTTGAAACCTTAAAGGAACTTTCTTTAAAGGAAAAGGCAATAATCTCAACAGGAGGAGGATTGGGAGCTAATCCAGAAGCTATGGACTTTATGAAAAGTAAAGGGAGAGTAGTATTTTTAGATATAGACTTTGAAACTTTTCTGGACAGGTGTAGGAATTCGGATGAAAGACCGCTGCTTTATAGACCTATACAAGAACTTAAAAAGCTGTTTCATGAGAGAAAAAGGATTTATGAAAGAGCGGACATAAGAATAAAAGGAGAAAAAAAACCGGAAGAGATTGCAAGGGAAATTCTTCAATTTTTAAAGGGAACTCCCTTTGTAGGTGAGGAGGGAACTGCATAAGTTCTCTTGGGCATTCTCCCTGCAAGATAAGCAAGTCGTCCCGTTATTGTTGCATACTTCATAGCTACAGCCATTTTTATGGGATCTTTTGCTTCAGCAAGAGCAGTATTTGTAAGTATACCATCAACACCGAGTTCCATAACGGGAGGTATATCAGTAGCACTACCTATTCCCGCATCAACTATTACAGGAACCGATACGGCTTCCTTTATAAAGATTAGGTTATAAGGATTTTGCAGACCCAATCCGGAACCTATGGGAGCTGCGAGAGGCATTACAGCCGCACACCCTATATCTTCAAACTTTTTAGCGTATACAGGGTCGTCAAATACGTAAGGGAGAACTACAAACCCTTCTTTCACGAGGAATTTTGCAGCTCTGTAAGTTTCCTCCATATCCGGGAGTAATGTCTTTTTATCTCCTATAACCTCCAGTTTTACCCAGTTTATACCTGTGGCTTCTCTTGCCATCATAGCAGTCTTTATAGCTTCTTCGGCAGTATAGCATCCCGCAGTATTGGGAAGAATTAGATACTTGTTGGGGTCTATATAGTCCAAGAGATTTTCTTTCGTTGGATCCGTTATGTTTACCCGTCTTACTGCTACAGTTATTATCTCAGCTCCCGAAGCTTCAAGGACTTCTTTAGTTTGTTGGAAATCTTTAAACTTTCCAGAACCTATAATAAGCCTAGACTTGAATTTCCTTCCCGCTATCTCAAGGTAATCGTCTTGTAGAAGCATCTCCCAGTCTTGCATACAAATCACCTCCTCAAAAAATCTAAATCAATTAGATTTTTAACCTCCTCCTACGAGTTGAACAACTTCTACCTTATCTCCTTCTTTTACCTTTCTGGTTGTATACTCCGATTTCGGAACCACCTCTTCGTTTATAGCTACTGCTAATCCTATTTCTCTAAATTTGACACCTATTTCTTCAAGTAACTCCATTACTGTCATTTCTCTTGGAATTTCCTTCTCTTCCCCGTTCAGTATTACCTTTGGCATGATAGTTTATAAATATAAGAAATTTCTTATTAACTTGGTATTGAATAATATACGTGTATACTTGCTTAATATGGGAGAAAGACGCTCCGATACCAAGGAAAAAATATTGGAAGCCGCTTTAAGACTATTTTCCAGAAAAGGATTTAGGGAAACCACCATAAAAGACATAGCTAAAGAGGTAGGAATTACAGAAGGTGCTATATATAGGCACTTTAATAGCAAAGATGAAATAATACATGAGCTTTTGATTTCAATAACTACTGAATTAAAAGAAGCTATTGCAAAATCTATAGAAAAAGGAGAGAGTGAAGAAGAAATTTTTAAAAATATAATAGAAGCATTGATAGGTTACGCCTTCAATAAACCAGAATCTTACAGGTTTCTAAATCTTTATCATCTACTTAAGGAATATCCTCAGGTTACTCACCTTCCGGGGGAACTAATACTGAAATTCTTGAATAACTTGTATACGAAGAAAAAACTCAAAACTTACCCTGAAGTTGCTCTTGCAGTAATAACAGGTAGTGTCGAAAGAATCTTCATATTTAAGGAGAGAAATTTTCTTAGACATAATACCCAACTGATTAAAAGAGAGCTTATTTCAACTCTTAAAGGTGCCCTCATAGGATAAAAATTACTTGATTATCTTAAAATCAGCTCTAAAATAATATATGACAAAATTGTCATATGGAGGAAAATAATGATTCCCAAAGTATACCTAGGTTACGAATGGTTTGGAGCAGACAGGATTTTATCAGAGTACGAAATTCCTGAAGATTGTGGAGCTGGGGTATTATTTCTTGGAATTCCAAGAAGCGCTCCTGAAGATGGTGATATAGAAGCCTTGGAATACGAAGCATACCCGGAAATGGCTATAAAGGAAATGGAGAAAATAAGGGAGGAAACTATAAGAACTTTTGGTGTCAAGGACATCTTTATACATCACAGACTCGGCGTTGTAAAAGTAGGAGAACCATCATTTTTAGTTTTAGCAGTTGGAGGACATCGGCAAGAAACCTTTAAAGCTTGCAGGTATGCCGTAGACGAAACGAAGAAAAGAGTCCCTATATGGAAAAAGGAAATATTCAAAGACGGGAAGAAAAAGTGGATTTTGGGAGATAAGAAAAATGCTCCTGGACAAATTAAATAGACCTCTGAGAGTTCTGAGAATATCCCTCACCGATAGGTGTAATCTAAGATGTAATTTCTGTATGCCTCCTGACAAGGACTACAATTTTTTAAAAAGAAATGAATTAATGAGTCCTGAAGAAATTGAGGGAATAGTTAAGACCTTTGCAAAACTCGGTGTTAGGAAGATAAGGCTTACGGGAGGAGAACCACTTTTAAGAAAGGACTTAGAAGAAATCATCGAAAGAGTTGCAAAGGTAGAGGGTATTGAAGATGTAGCTCTCACAACAAACGGAGTATTCCTCAGGCAAAGATTAAGAGGGCTTAAAGATGCGGGACTTAAGAGGATTACTGTAAGTATTCATTCACTGAATCCGAAAAAAAACAGGTTAATCGTAAACAGGGATGTAAATCTTTATGAAGTCCTTGAAGCTATTGAAGAAGCAAGAGACTTGGGTTTTAAAGTAAAAGTCAACAGCGTCATAATAAGGGGGTATAACGATGACGAAATAATTAAGCTTGCCGACTACTTTAAGAGAAAAAAAATAACCTTAAGATTTATTGAATACATGGATGTCGGAACAATTAACAATTGGAGCTATAAAAAAGTGGTAAGCGCTGATGAAATTTTGTATAGGCTTTCTAAAAGATTCTACTTTTATCAGCTTCCCAAAAAGCCCGAAGATACTGCTCTAAGGTTCAGATATGAAGACGATAATGTGGAATTCGGAATTATTGCATCAGTTACGAAGCCCTTCTGTAATGGTTGTGATAGAATTCGTTTGTCCGCAGATGGAAAAATTTTTACATGTTTATTCTCAGATAAAGGATACAAAATTCCTAAAGAAAGGGACTTAGAAGAGTTTATAAAGGAAATTTGGGGAAATAGAGAAGATAGATACTCGGAACTTAGAAATAAAATTTACAGAAAAAGAAAGGTAGAGATGTTTAAAGTAGGAGGTTAAACTTTTTTCAAGCCGTAAAGTATCAACTTTTTAACCGTTTCAGGGTCTCTAATTATTTTTCCTTTTTTTCCTTTTAAAAACCACTGGAAAGCCTTACCTTGCATAAAACCTATTAGAGAGAAAGCAGCTTCGTCCACGTCTATATCATCTCTAAATTCACCTTTTTTTATGCCTTCTCTTATTACTTCTTTAAGTATGTTTCCGTATTCCTCTAAAAATTCATGGATCTTTCTTTTTAAGCTTCTCTTATCACTTCGTGAAAACTCAAAGCATATTATAGGTATTATTCCCCTTGTTTTTTCTAGTAGTTCCATATGACCTTCCAGAATCTTCTCCATTTTCTCAATGGGAGTTTTTCCCAGAGCTACCGCTTCTTTTGTACGAAGTATACATTCATTTGTATATCTAAGGATAATTTCCTCCGCTATTTCATTCATAGAAGAAAAATGCTTAAATATAGCAGCATCACTAATACCTATTTTTTTGGCAAGATTTTTAGCGGTGAACTTCCTTAGACTCTCATGGGCTATTATTTCCGCCCCAACCTTCAAAATTTTCTCTTTAGTTTTAACCATACTTAATAATATTAAGTAAATTTAAGATAAAATTAAATACTCACTAACTATCCAAAGGAAAGAAAAAAATAAAAGGAAAGGAAATAGTTTAGCATCTACTACCCGGAGCACCTTCGCAATCTTTACAAAGTTCAATAGGACGAACCTTTAAGAATAATTCAAGTACTTTTTCTTCAAAAGAAGGAGCTATATTTCCACTTCTTACTTTCCACAGGAAGTACTTTTCAAAGGCAGATTTAAACCAACGTGCCCATTTTCCTTTTTTGGTTATTATCCTTTGTCTGGGAGGAATTACAGGGTCTGCAAAGAAAAATCCTGCATCCTCACCAAAATCCGCTATACATATAGCAGAAAGACTCGGAGCGTATCTATCGGGGTTATTTCTTATGTCATTTACTATATTATGAGATACCGCTATTGCCATTTGTTCTATCATCATTCCAGTTTTAGGTCCACCGGTAGGTATAGGAGTTTTTTCAATAGGAGGTATAGCCGTTACTACTCCTACACCGAATATATTCTTATAAGTTGGGTTTTGGAAACATCTATTTACTACAACCATTTTGTTTACAGGATTTGCCACTTTATCTCCCGCGGAAGCCACAACTTCAGGACCTTGGAACCTGGGCATGAACATAGTGAAAGATGCAGGAACTTCATGAGTATTTCCATTTACATCTTCGTAAATTACCTTGTCAGGTTCTATAGCTTTTACCGCAACGTTTGCAATCCAATCTATATTCCTTTCCGCAAACAAATCCTCTACAAATCTCTTTGAAGGACCTATTCCCCCGACACCAAAGTGTCCCACATAAGGCTCAGAGGTTATAAAGGTTATCGGAACTTTATATCTTATACCTCTCTTTTTGAGTTCATAATGTAACATTAAAGCAAATTCGTAAGCAGG
>DQVZ01000150.1 GCA_015661465.1 Aquifex aeolicus | reverse complement strand
TGTGTTATAATAAATTCGTCAAAAATTTGACTTAGTTTTTCTATTAGTTCTTTTGCTCCATACTTTCCCTATTTTACTTTTTTCTCACCCAGCGTATACAGTAATTCAACGGAATCAAACTTAGGTTTAATATCAAATTCTCGAGGCTAAAGATAGGATTCCCATAGCCGGTTACTAATAGAAATCAGATATACAATATGGCCACCAACCAATAGACGGGGAAAATTCGTAAAAATCTATCCCTATAAAAATTTTTTACATCATTTTTAAATCTTTTAGTAAACAGAAAAGTAACCACATGCCCGGCCAAAATGTAAAAGATTACTACGGCAAAAACCCCCTCATTCAGACCAAAGAAATATAGTCCCAAATGGGATATAAGTACCAAAATGGCCAAAAATAATCTCAATAAACCGGTCATTAGGCAACCAAGAACCGCATTTTAGAACCAGAGGGTGCAAGGATTCTAACTTTTTCTTTTCTCTCTATATTCGAAACAATTCTGGAGATAATTCTCTTAATGAAGAACATCTTTAAAACCTCTATCGCTTCTTCCGCTCTATAGTTTCAATATTGTTAAAAGTAACGGTATTGCCGGAGTAGATATTTATGAGGGAATTACCTTGCAATCTAAAATTGTCATAATAACCATTTATTTGAATGGTATCAATACCTGCCCCTCCATCTACGTAATCATTTCCTCCCCCTTGGAGGATTACGGTATCGTTTCCCCCGTTGGTAATTATTACATTATCTTTGTCATTGTCTATAACAATATCATCTCCATTTCCCGTAATAACCTTCTCAATGTAGATGTCATAAGCTAGTGCCAAATTATTTTCACCGGTATAAAGTTGGTCACTCATTTCGGAAGAATAGACAATATCAGTTGCATTTAACTCCGCGGAGTAGTAGGGTAATCCCAATTCCAAGAGAGGGTTTAAAACCTTCCCTTTCAAAACTTCTAAAGAGTGGAAACCGACACTCGAAAAGGTTCCGGGGTTTAAATTTACGTAAGAGGGGTAATCGGTTGAAGAGAGATCAAGGGTGTTAAATCCCCCGGCATCCCAAATGGTGTAATAAGCCTTTTCTTCATACAAGTTACCGAGTTTATATATGTCATCTCCAGAGGTAGCATTTAAATTCTTTCCATAAAGATATTGCAAGACTCGAAAGTCTAATAATTGATAAGTTATAGGAAAGGCTTCGGGTACATAGTTAATTTCCAGAGAAGGGGAGATTTCTATCACATAAGTCTTATACGGAGTATAAGACATAACCGTATACAAGGTGTTATCCTTTTCGGAAGGTAAAACGTATTGACCTTCAAAAGGGTGTTTTAGACATAAGGCGTGTCCCAATTCACGGAGAATCTCCTTATATATATAACTTCGCGAAATGTTAAAAAGGTATTTTTCGTTAAAAAAAGATATCGCCACTTAAAGGACTGCACTTTACAAGAGTAAAAGCAAAACCGGAATAGGGTTCTCTAAAATTGGCTAGATTAAAAATAATCTCTCCATTTTCTACCTGGAAAAAGGTTTTATTTATTTCATTTGAAACTTCTTCAAAAACGCTTGTTATATAAGCTCTGTATTGGTCGGGAATGGGTTTCTAAGTATCTTTAAGTTCCGTAGGACTATTAAAGTCTCGGTTTAATTCATTTAGCACCTGCATATAGTACTCGGACATACTGGTAGGAAAGCTATAGGTAATAACTTCCGAAACCCACCTACTTCCGTCAATGAGAGCTTTCAAGTCATTATCTTTAATTGCAGAAATGTTTACATTTTCTATTTGACATCTTTGCAAAGTATCTTCGGTGTATTCATCCACAATTCTTTTTGCGCTCTCCAGACTCCGGGGGTCAAAATTTACCAGATTTAGAAAATATTTAAAGTATCCAATGTCTCCCTCAAAATTAAAAATTTTAGAAGCCGTGTATAAACCTAATTCTATTCTGTTTAACAAAGTGTGATAATTCTATTCTGTTTAACAAAGTGTGATA
>DQVZ01000151.1 GCA_015661465.1 Aquifex aeolicus | reverse complement strand
TCCTCAACAGAACTGAATTTTTTTTCTTCCCTAATAAATTTTAAAAACTCAACCTTTATTTTTTTCCCTCTCAAATTCCCTTTAAAGTTTATTAGATGAACCTCTAAAACTCTTCTCTTTTTTCCGAAAGTAGGTCTATATCCGTAATTGGCTACCCCTATATACTTATCTTCCACTCTTACCGCATAAACTCCTTCTTTGAGGCATAAATTTTCTGTGTTCTGGAGATTTGCCGTAGGAATACCTATTTTGCTTCCTCTTCCATCTCCTTTTATTACCTTTCTCTTTACCTGGTAATTGTGTCCTAAGTACTCCTTTACTTCGTCAACTCGCCCCTCTTTAAGGAGTCTTCTTATGAGAGTGCTACTTACAACATGCTCGTTTACTTTGAAAGGCTTAGCCTCTTCTACGTCAAATCCAAGCTCCTTTCCTATCTCCTTTGCAAGTTCTATCTCTCCCTCTCTTTTGTATCCGTATCGCCAATCATAACCTACGAGAAGATATCTACACTTTAGTCTTTTATAGAGTATTTCCTTTAGAAAATCCTTTGCTCTAATTTTGGAAAAATCCTTATCAAATCTTATAAAGCATAAGTAATCTACTCCCAGCTCTCCAAAAGCCTCTATTTTTTCATCTATATCGGTAAGTTCACAAGGTAGCAGTCCGGGTGCTAATACCTTGAGTGGATGGGGGCAAAATGTGAGAACAAGGGTTTTTAAATTTTCCTTTTCTGCCTTTTCTTTTACTTTTTCTATTAAGTACCTGTGTCCTAAATGAATGCCGTCAAAGTTACCTACGGTAATTGCGGTGTTTTCTTTGATGCCTTCAAGATTTTCAAGCTTCTTGTATGGGCAGTTTTTTCCGTTAAGTTTAAGAACAAAAACCTTCATAAACTTTTTATCCCGGAGGCCATTCCATTTTCCTTCCGCCTATAAGGTGAAGATGAAGATGAAATACACTCTGTCCTGCATCTTTACCTACATTGAAAACCAATCTATAGCCTTTGTTTAAATTTTCATCCGGAGCAATACCCAAATCTTGAGCAATTTTCCTTGCCACATAAAACATATGTCCGACAAGGCATTCATCTTCGGCTTCGAGAGTTTGAATTCCCACTATATGTTTTTTGGGAATTATTAAAATGTGAAAGGGTGCTACCGGATTAATATCGTGGAATGCATACACCTTGTCATCTTCATAAACTTTTTTGGAGGGAATTTCTCCCTTTATTATTTTGCAAAAAATGCAATCTTTTTCCTGCATAATTTAATATTTTACTCTGCAATTGTTAAAATATTAGAAAATCCTTATAAAAGTCCCGATGGGAGGTGGAAAATGAAAAGATTAATCCTCGGAATAACCGCCATATTTGCAGGTGCCCTTATTCTAAAATCCTGCGGTGAGCCTTACAACGCTGCAAAGGATATAGTGGAGGATTTCATGGAAGAAATTATGGAAGGTGAAGGGAAAGAAGCTGTTCAGTTTATTCATCCAAGTTATAGAGATGAACTTGTTAAAAACTTAAAACTTCCCCTTCAGTTTACAGAACTTAGACCTACGGAACTCTTGGCTTGTGTCCTTAGTGTTATGGGGATGAACATAGAAGACATTGATATCAAAAACGCAAAAATGGTAAACAGAGATACCGCAAAGGTAATAGTTAGCGTTGAAGACAAGGAAGGCCTTGAGAAACTCTTTACTTTTGTGGTGGTAAAAGAAGGTGATAGATGGTACATAGTTAAGATAGATAAATACGTTCCTTCTATCTCAGAGTGAAAGTTTTAATCTGGCAAACCGCTTTTTTGGGGGATGTGGTTCTTACCACTCCCCTTATAAAAACTCTGAAGAAGAATTTTAAAGATATTTCAATAGGTTTTGTAGGAAGACCTTTTATAAGGGATTTATTTAAAGATTTCGATATAGAACTCATTCCTTTCTCAAAGGGATTTATAGAAAGTTTTAAAATAAGGGAAAAAATTAAAAACTACGATATAGTGATTTCTCCCCACCGTTCTGCAAGGACAGCCTTAATACTCTTCTTTTCGGGTATTAAAGAGAGAATAGGTTTTGATAAATCTGAACTTCCTTTTCTTTACACCAAAACTGTAAAACATCGCTGGGGAATTCATGAAGTGGATAGAAACCTTGAACTTCTTAAACCTTTAGGAATTAGAGAATTTGTTAGAGAAACGGAGCTAAAGATTTCCGAGAAAGATTACAAAGAAACCCTTAAAAAGTTCAATCTCGAAGAAAAGGAATACGTTGTTTTTTCTCCCTTTTCTAACTTTCGGTTGAAGGAATGGAGTATAGAAAACTGGGCTAAATTGATAAACAAAATGAGTGTTCCAGTTGTAATTACGGGAACCAGAGAAGACGAACAAAAATCAAAGTTTTTGGAATCTCTGGTAAAGAAAAGATTTATTAACCTAACTGGTAAAACATCTTTGAGAGAGTTGATGGCACTGCTAAGAGGGGCAAAAATAGTAGTAGCCAACGATTCTTCTCCTGTGCATATAGCAAATGCCTTCGGTGTTCCCGCTATTACAATTTATACGGCCACATCTCCGGTATACGGTTTTTATCCACTGATTGGAAAATATGTAAAAAATCCTACTCCTTGTTCTCCATGTTCTCCAAATCCCAAAAGGTGTAAAAGGGGTACGGAAGAATGCTTAAACCTTCCCGCTCCCAAGATAGTCCTTAGCTCTATCGAGGATTTCCTTTAGATTAATTATCTTTGAATTTGGGGGAGGATTTTCATAGGGAGTAAGTTTTCCCTTTTCTTCTACAATTTTTGTATTTTCCAATTTTTTCCACCGCCCGGTATCTTTAGTCTTTACGTATACCTCTTCGAGATTACCTTTAAATATATTCCCTCTTTTTACGAAGAAATCAGGTTCCTTGAGAAGCTGAATAAGATGGTCACAGGTATCGAAGAAGTAAGTGTAATTGCCTATTTTTGCCGTGCATAGTTCATCCTCGCGTATTATCAATACGTTACAAACTGGACACCTTGCTTCCTTCGGAGGGGTGAAATTTTTGGTCTTTTCAGGATTTTTTATAACGTAAAAGACAAGTCCGCTAAGGATTAAAGCCGTAATTATAAAGTTAACTGAGGCTATGTAGGAGAAGTAATCTCTGAACACCAGCCCGACAAGGTTTGTAAGTATACTTAAAAAAACTATTGACGCCGTAGCAACCACATACCTTAGCTTGTATCCCTTAAAGGCTAAAAAAATGCTTATAACTATTGCTACAGCTTCTAATAATCTCGTTAATACTATAACTACTACTAACTCGTAGCTTTCAAAGCTAAACATAAAAACTATACTATATTAATTCCCTAAAGAGTTCTCTGAGCCTTATAATAACTCCCTCTTCTCCTAAAATGTATCTGAGAAGTTCCAAATCCTTCCCGATTTTTTCTTTATTTTCATATATTTCGTAAAATTTATTTAAAATTTCACGACTTTCCTTTTGAATTAATTCGGGAACAACTTCCTTCTTCAGAAGAATATTTACCAGACTTATATACGGTACTTTTACCAATCTTTTAGCCACAATATAAGTTAATGGGTTAACGTTGTAATAAACGAGGTGTGGGTTTCCCGCAAGTGCTGCTTCCAGAGATGCAGTCCCAGAAGCTATTATTGATACATCGCTATAAAAAAAACAATCGTACGAAGCCTTATCGTATACAAGGGTTTTTATCTTAAGGTCCTCTTTTATAAATTCTTCAAACTCGACAAAAGTAGGTGTGACTGGTTCAAAATCTTTCTTAAAGTAATGGACTAAATCTCTAAACAGTTTTACGTGTCTCCTTATTTCCCCGATTCTGCTTCCAAAAAGTATGGGAAGTGGTTTACCCCTAAAATTTTTCAAAAATTCCTTCTCAGTCTTTACGGGTTTTACCAAATCTACGAGAGGGTGCCCTAAGTAGTGAACCCTTAAATTTGGGAATCTTCTGTATATTTTCTTTTCAAAGGGAAGTATAACTATAAGATGGTCTGCAAAGTTTCCTATCAATTCTGCCCTTTTAGGTTTCCACGCCCACACTTGGGGAGAGATGAAATAGATAATTTTTTTTACACCGATTTTCCTAGCTTCCTTTAAGAGTCTAAGGTTCAAAGCCGGAGCATCGCAAAGGATAAGCGTATCAATACTTTTGAGCTTATTCAGTATTCTCCTGTAGATTTTCAAAAATTTTGGAATTTTATTTAAAGCTTCAACTAACCCTACGGTTGATATCTCCGAATACCTTGCTACGCTTCTAATACCTATGTTTTCCAGTTTTTCATCGGTAAGTCCGTAAATTTCTAAATGCTCAAAACCTTCTTTAAATATTTCGTAAATGTAATTAGAAGCGGATTTATCCGCTAAGGAGATGAATACCCTCTTCACTTCCCGGAAAGATTTTCAATTCTATTGCTTATCATATCTATTATTTCCTCAAATATACCCCTTACCTCTTCAGCCATACCTATAAGCTTCTTATTACCGTTTTTGTAAGC
>DQVZ01000017.1 GCA_015661465.1 Aquifex aeolicus | reverse complement strand
TAAACTTTTACCGTTTTTTCATATCCTGGGGGTGTTTGATTTCTTAGAATAGCTTTTATGAGATTTGCCATTAGCTCTTCATGTGGAGTCTTTTTCTCTATTTCAGGTATCTCTTTCTCCTTTTTTCTTACATCTATTACGCGAAATTGCTCAGGTGGGCGAGGAGAAGGTATGAGATAAAAGAAGTAAGTTCTTCCATCTACAAGTCTTACCCAAAGTGCTGCTTCATCAGATACTGACACTAGCACTTCATTTCCTTTTGCTTTCGCTTTTGCATTACCTTTTGTAGTGATTACTCTTTCTACTCTGTCAGGAAAAATTAAAACACTGAAATCTTTATTTGAAACTTCTATATTTAAAGTCTTTCCCTCGTAAATTACCTCGGCCGAAAAAGAAAAAATGGTAACTATTAAAAGAGGAAGAACTACATTTATTTTATTCATACCTGAAGCCCACTATGTAAGGTTTGCCTTGAAAGATTCTCATGTAAAGCACAAAAGTTACCGTTCTGTCTTGTATTTTTTTAGTGCCTATCCATCTTTTTAATCTGCCTCTGACTTTTATTTCCCTCTTTTCGGGAATAAGCTCCCAGCTTCCTTCGAAGGGAATAAATTGCTGAGAAATCCTGTTTATTTTTATCGAATCCTTTTCCTTCAAAAGTTTTTGTTTGATTTCATCGCCTAAAGCATAAGTAAGAAGAAAATTCATTCTGCTTTCTACAGTATCGGGGTCAAAGTTGGTTATGTAGTTTGTAAATACTCTAGCCCAAAGAAGGATGTAGCTTTTTCCACTTACCCTTACCGTTTCGTACGGAGGCATGTATATGATAACTTCTCTGTGAGTAAATAGATATACCATCAAAAGAGCAAATGAAATTAGCATCGCAACAAGGAATGCAATAATAAGAAGCAATATTTTATTTGCCTCTTTGAGATTTGCCCATTCTTCTAAGTATTTGTTCATACTCTTACCTCTTTTTCCGTAGGAGGGCAGGTTCCTCTTATTTCTATGAAACCAAGCTTAAAAAGGAGAAATTTATAGTACCCCCTTCCTTTCTTTTTCACATTACGGTAATATATAAATGAAATTACACTTGCTATTAAAAATCCCTTTATATGCCCTAAAATCCACATAAGCGGTAAAAATGAAAGAAGAAAAATGAAAATAACATCTACTGGAAGAATCCCCAAGACCTTATAATCATCGTCAATATATTTTGGTATTACATATACTTCCTTTTCTTCCATCACCGATTACCAGTTCGTTCCAAAGGCGGCTGAACCCGCTTCGTGGAAAGTCCTCGCTATTCCCACCAGTCCACCGATAAATATTGAGATAATAATTCCGTATAAGAATATTCGCCAGGAGTGTGTTACTAACAAGATTACAATACTAATCAGCATTCCCAGAAGTGTTAAAGTTTTTCCGAGGTTTCCGTTAATCCATGTGATAAGGAGGTCAGCGAAATTTTGCCAGGGGTCCGTTTGTGCAGCGGCAATATCCACCGAAACTAAAGTTAAAGCAAAAGCAAGAGCAGTAGCCTTATTAATCTTATCTGCATTGACTAAGTAATACAACTTTACTTTTCTAAATAGCTTCTTCATCATATTTACCTCCTGCTAACTTTTTAATAGATTTTTCAAGATACCTACCAAGCCAGTAAATTTTTTCTTCCGCCTCAGGTATCAAAAGTGACTTTTCTGTATATCCCGCTTCATAAAAAAAGGTTCTGAATTTTTCAAAATGTAATTTTGCCGCTTCTAAGAAAATTATTGCTCTGTTATTCATAACCTGCTCCTCTCTTCTTTTATTACTCAACCTCCACTACATCCGCTCTTCTACATTTCCACCAGTTTTCTTTACTTTCGTTGCACAAACTTTCACCGTAAGCTTTAACTTTAAGAACCTTTACTCCTTTTTTCTCCAAGAAGTTTTTTACATTATTTGCACGCCTAAGAGATAAACTGTAGTTATATCGTTCACTCCCTTCAGGTGATGCGAAGCCCTTTACAATAACGGAATCTCCTTTATTGAAAACTTCTAATTTTTCTTTTTCTCCTTCCTTTAACTTCGCACTGTCAAAATCAAAGTATACTGATACTTTTTTAAACTCTACTTCAGCATTCCAGTAATACCTCTTTCCACTAAAGTCGTAGATAACACCTTCTACTTCTTTAGGCCCACTTTCCAACAAAACACTTATTCCTATCAAAAGTTCAAGCATTAATTTTTCTTTTAAAAGAAATTAACTCCCCGTCAATAAATTTTTAGCTCAAAAAAAATACAAATTTTGTACCATTTCCAGAATAATCTTTTTTACATTCCTATCAAAATTGCCTAATATTCTTTAAGATGGGAATATTTCTTTTTCTGCTTTTGTCTATTTCTTTGTGCTTGGGACTTGAGAGTTTAGGGGTATTCGGAAAGGTATATCCTATAGCGGAAGAAAACATATTGGAGAAAATAAAAAATTATAAAATTCTTGAGTTTAAAAATCCGTATGAAAGAATAAAAAAAGCTGCTGAGATAAATCTAAATCTGCCTTATGCAAAGGAGTTTAGAACTCAAGAAGAGAAAATAGTTTATGAAGTGCCTGCAGATATCCGCGTAGGAGACAAGATAATTGCAAAGAAGGGGGAAAGGATAAATGTTCTGGAAAAGATAAAACTCAGAAAGGTTTATGTCTTTTTAGAGGATAAAATGCTTCCGCAGTTTATGGATTTTGCAAAAAGGTATCCTACTACTTTCTTAATCACTAAGGGAAATGTTTATGAGCTGCAAAAGAAATACCCAGACCTTTCAATCTACATAGCCTTTCCGATAATCGTTGAAAGGTTAGGCATAGAAAGAGTGCCAACGCTTATTTATCAATCAGGTGAAAAACTCGTAAAGGTGGAACTGCCATGGGCAGAAGGAAAGGTATATATACCTTTTTAATATTATTAATAGCAATAGGCATAGGAAGGACTAATCCGCCCTGCATAGACCCGATTTCTACCGTTGATTGGAGTTTTTTTGTAGATACTCTTGAGCTTAAGGGAGTATGCAGTTGTTCAACTTCTGGAAGAATTAAAGTAGGGCTTCATTTCCAGGTTGCAGAGCCTATAGCTTTTGTAGAAGTACCGAGGCGTGCCTGGGATTTCCCGTGTTTGGGATACAAGAGAGGAAACTCAGTTCAAAGGAAAGATGGAACCAATAAAGGAGATTTATCAAAAGTTAATGTTCATTACATAAAGTATCCCGTTTTCGGAGTGCTGAACATTGTTTTTGACCATCTATGTACTTCTAAATTTACCGAATTTGATTTCGTTCCAACGGGTTTTTCTGAACTCAATCCCCTTATTTGGGATGATGAATTAGCTGTTTTGGTGCAACCCTGGAAGCTTATTTTTGCGACTCCTCTTGCTCAAATGACTTGCCTTGCGGATTGTGTTGCTTCCAGCAGTGTGACGGACGTAAGTAGTAATGAAACATTAAGAAATGCAATGTTCTGGTGTGCGGGATGCTGGGGAGCTATATTCCCTGATACTACAACCACATATGGACAAAATGCTGTTTTAGAGAGCGCTCTGATAGTCACAAGAATCCTGGATATCATGCATGAAAGTGCTCAGCTTTTGCTTTACAAGGAAGTGAGCGGTCTTTCCTTTATAGGAAATGTTAGAAATATTTCTTTACCTTCTTTAGATGTTAAATGTCAGCCTGTGTATTTTCCTTCAATTGTAAAAAGTCAATACTGGCTTCAACTTGCTTATCCTGTATCTGAGGAAGCGGTTCCAATAGGAAAATTCGGAATTCCATGGGTTTTTTACAGGCAAGTTCCTTCACAGGAAGATTTTGTTTGGGCGGTTTGGAGAATCAGGGACTGCTGTGTAGGCTTTCAGTTCCCATGATAGGGCTATTTTTAGGAATTACTCTTATGGCCTGTTCTTTAGATGGTAGGTGTAATGAAATAGAACAAGTTAAAAAAGATTGGGAGTGGCTAAAAGAGAAACAAAAAGATGTTTCGGATTTTGAAAAACTCCTTCCTAGCAAGCAAAAGATAGAGGAAGTAAGAAACAGATATAAGAATTTAACAAGATTTGATGGAAATTTAATCAGACAGTTTGAAGAAGCACTTCTTACAAAAGAAGGACAAAAAAGGATATGGGAAATGTTTTTTAAAAAAGATTTGCCTTCTCAGCAAAAGGTAAAAGTTATATTCTATCTATTTTCAAGAAGTGTTCCGAAAAAAACGGTAGAAAATGTTTTCAAAAGTGCTGAAAAACTAACAGATTACAGATTTTACGGAGTTCTACAAGGAATAGATAAAAAGACCATTTCCTATCTTGCCTCTATAGAAAGCTTCAAAAAGGGAAAGATAACTGTAAAGATTAATCCTCTCATATTTGAAAAGGTAGGTACTTCGGTAGTTCCTGTTTTTGTTCTTGCAGAATGCCGAGAAGATTTTGGAGTTCTTAGAACTAAAAACTGTAGTTTTAAAGCTTCTCTTTATGGAGATGTATCTCTTTCCTTTGCTCTGAAAAAATTCGAAGAGGTAGAGAAAAGATGAAAAGATTGCTTTCTTTGCTTTTTATAGTAAGCATTGCGGCAGGGCAAGATTACAAACAGTTTATAAAAGGGCTGGAGAGTCATTCAGGCAGGGTGGGAATTAGAGATATAGAAAGAGAACTGAAACAAAAAGCAGGGATTAGAACCTCAGAAAATGACCTTGGTAGAGTTATAGATGTTAATAAACAACAAGAAATTCTGGATTTAATGAAATACTTTTCATCTGAACCTGTAAGAGAATTTACATGCTATCAGGTAAGAACAGTAAAGGTAAACGCGAAGTGGAAGTGCTCTTACGACGGGAGGCTCTTTGAAGATGAAG
>DQVZ01000275.1 GCA_015661465.1 Aquifex aeolicus | reverse complement strand
TGAGTTTCTATTCTTATATTCTCAAGCTGAGTGCCCGTTACTTCTCCGGTAATCGGGTCTACCTTAAATCCCTGCAGGTATAACCCGTTTGGATTTATCATATAACCTTCTCTGTTTATCCTGAATCTTCCGTCCCTTGTGTAGAGTTGCTGATTATTTATGGGATCCTTCAGGATAAAAAGTGCCTTTCCCTCTATTGCTAAATCCGTGGTAAACTCTGTTTGTTTGAAGTTTCCTATAGACCATACTTTTTGGGTAGAATCTACTACCGCTCCTGCACCGAATGTTGTAGTTTTTATCGTTCCTGTAGTTGTGTTTAAACCTACAATTACTTGTGAAACCATATCCTGAAAAATAGGTCTCGATTTCTTAAATCCTACAGTATTGGCATTTGCAAGATTATCTGAAGTAACATCAAGGGCAAATCTAGAAACATCCATCCCGGTAATAGCGTTGAAAAAGCTTCTCAACATATTTATCCCCCTATATATATAATTCTGTCAGAAGGAATCATTAAACCAGAGGAAAGGTCTAAGGTAAGTTCTCCATTCATAATTCCCACAGCTTTTACTGTATCCTTGAAACCTAAAGACCATCCTTTCAGTTCTATATCACCGTGGAATATCTTTATGGTAAACTGTCCCCTTGGAAGTTCTGAAACGTCCATCTGGTTTAATCCCTTTTTTAAATCCATAGTTATTTCCTTAACTAACTCCTCTCCATCGTATATTCTTACTTTAACATTACTGTAATTTTCATCAGAAATTATGTAATATGTATCCCTTTGTATTGTATCTAAAGTATCTGTACGGAATATAAACTCCTTACCTATAAGGGTAGCGGTGTTTAAAAAAGTTACCTGGTTCATCCACGTCTTTAGATTTTCGATGAATTGCTGCATCTCAGTGAAATACTTAATTTGATTGATTTTTACCATATCATCCAGACTTTTGGATATGTCCGTTTGATTGAAAGGGTCTTGGTAGCGGAGTGTCTCGAGATATATTTTCAAGAAATCTTCAGCTGACATATTGTCAACTGATTGGACGTAATCAGAAGGCAAGATTTTAGGTTCATTCTTTACTGGAGGTTCGTAAAAATCCATCTTCTTTCCCCCAGTTTTGATTTAAGCTCTTTAGTAATGTAATTACCCAAACTCAGCTTTTTCTTCTTATTAGCCCCTCTACTTCTCCTCCAATTTTTTTTCTTCATTTTCTTTAAATTTAAATCCTATGGAGAAAAAGGGAATAGTTGTTTTACTCTCGGGGGGAATGGACAGCGCTACATTACTTTGGCTTGCAAAAAAAGAATTTCCAAAGGTTTACGCAATTTCTTTCGATTACGGTCAAAGGCATAAGGTGGAACTAAAATACGCCCAAGAATTGGCAAGGATTGCAAATGTGGAAGACCACTTTATAGTTCAGGTTCCCTTCTACAAAAGTCTCAAAGGTTCTGCTCTTATTGATGAAAATGTCGAAGTACCGAAGGAAGATTATCCCGAGAATGAGCCTCCCATAACAACCGTACCTATGAGGAATTTAACCTTCCTGTCTATAGCTTCCGCTTTTGCGGATAATCTTGAACTCAATTACATTGGTATAGGAGTACACGCCCTTGATACTCCTTATCCTGATTGTAGACCGGAATTCATAGCTTCTGCAGAAGCTGCAATAAATGCAGGTTCTACATTTGTAGTAAAAACCAAAAAGAGAATACATATATACGCTCCCTTTCTCGGAATGACAAAAAGGGACATAGCTCTTTTGGGAAAAGAGTTAGGTGTCCCCTTTGAAAAAACTTATTCCTGTTATATGGGAACAGAACCTCCTTGCGGAGAATGTCCAACTTGCAGGCAAAGGGAAGAAGCTTTAAGAGGAATTCTCTAAATACCTTATCTCTTTCATAGAATCATAGTTGGTAAGGTCAAGTCCTAAGGGTGTGATGGAGACGTAGCCATTCATAACCGCCCAGTAGTCCGTTCCCTCCTCGGCGTGCCACCCGAATTCTTCCGCTGCAATCCAGTAAAAGGGTTTTCCATAAGGGTCAAGATACTTAAAAACCTTTTCTTTGTAAGCTCTTTTACCTTGCCGGGTTATCATGTAACCTTTTATTTCTTCGAATCGAAGGTTCGGGATATTCACATTCAGATACGTATCCTCGGGTAATCCTTCTTTTAGAACCCTTTTTACTATCTCGAGACATACTTTTGCTATTTCATCGAACATTATGTTATCTTTTCCAAAAGCTGAGAAAGCTATTGAAGGTATTCCTAAGATTCTTCCCTCCATAGCACCAGAAACAGTACCTGAATAGGTAATATCTTCTCCGAGATTAGGACCTTCGTTAATTCCAGAAAGAACTAAATCAGGTTTTTTCCCTTCAAGAACTACCCTGTAGCCTAAATGGACACAATCAGCAGGAGTGCCGTCCATTACGGTGTAAAAATCCGTATCTATTTTTCTCATTTTTAAGGGCTTCGTAAAAGTGAGAGAATGTCCTACACCGCTTAAGTTTCTATCGGGAGCTACTACAACTACCCTACCGAGTGGTTTCAAGGCTTCCTTCAAAGCGTTTATTCCCGGAGAAAAATAACCGTCGTCATTAACCAATAAAAAGGTAGGCATAATTCAATCAAGTATTTTAACCTCTTTTTCTCCAACTACTTTACCCTTTATAATTTTTTTTGAAAAAGGAGAATGAATCCTCACTATATCTCCCCAAAAACCATTATCAAGGGATTTAGTTTTGAAAACTATATAAACGCCTCCCTTTATGTAAAAGGCTCTAACAATATCTCCACGTTTTACAAGAAGTTCTTTTTTTAGAAAACTTCTACTTATTCTACTTCCCTTGCTTATAAAGCGTTTCGCTACAAAGTTTTGTATCGGCTCATGAAAACCTTTAGGGCATCTCTTCAGATATTCCTCCTTCCAAGAAGTATTAGAATGATTGAGCCTCTCTCCAGGATTTATATCCTTGACAGCAATTAGGACTCTACATTTCCACTTTAAAAATAACGCAATAGTTCCTATTTTCCCATTTTTCAAGAAAAAAAGCCCTCTCGGAGAATTTCTGTAAACTCTCATCTCTAACCGTGTAAAGTCTTGTGGGAGCTGGGTCAAGGGTTTATAGCTTTCGAGGATAACTTCATCTCCGAATCTCTTTTGAAGTTCGTTTTTTATAAGATTTTCTAAGTTAAAGGAAAATGTAAAAGAAAAGAGAAAGAGGTTAACGGCGTAGGTTAGCTGCTTGGGAAAGCATTTCATCTGCAGCTTGTATGCCTTTGGTGTTAAACTCGTAAGCTCTTTGAGCTATTATGAGATTTACCATCTCTTCAACTATGTTTACATTTGAACTTTCCAGATATCCTTGGAGTAGTGTTCCGAGTCCCTGATTTCCCGGGTTATCTATTATGGGTTCACCAGAAGCGGTAGTCTGGATATAGAGGTTATTTCCTATCCTTCTCAGACCTGCGGGATTTACAAACTTAGCAAGTTCTATTCTTCCTACTTCTTCCACTTCGGTGGCTCCCTGCCTTAAAACCGTTACTGTTCCGTCAGCGGAAATACCAACACTGATAGCGTCAGGAGGTATTGTAATCTCAGGGTCTAAGGGATACCCATCACTGTTTACTATTCTTCCTTCCGAATCCACTCTAAACTGTCCGTTTCTCGTATAAGCTATTGTCCCATCGGGAAGAACCACCTTAAAGAAACCATCTCCCTGTATAGCTATATCAAGTTCGTTATCGGTTTTTGTAAGATTACCCTGTGTAAAGATACCGTAAGTATCCGCTACATAAGTCCCGAGACCTATTTGGAATCCCGATGGAGAACGGGTTGTAGGAGAAGTAGGAGCTCCAGGTTCTCTTACCGTTTGATAGAGTAAATCCTGAAAGGTAGCCCTCATTTTTTTGTATCCTACCGTGTTTACATTTGCCATGTTGTGGGATATAACGTCTAAGTTAGTTTGTTGTGCTGTCATTCCGGAAGCTGAAGTCCAGAGAGCTCTGAACATATATTTCACCTCCTTAACGGAAAAGTAATGAAATTATATTACCGCTGTAAATATTTAGTTTATAATATGTAGCGTTATACGCTGAGTGAGAAAT
>DQVZ01000028.1 GCA_015661465.1 Aquifex aeolicus | reverse complement strand
ATGCGTTAAATGAGAAGGGGGGAGCGTATAAGAAGAAGGAGGAGACTCATAGAATGGCTCAAGCTAATATGGTCTTCTCCCACTTCAGGTGGTAAATATAAATCCTCCTTGCTCGTGAACCTCGCGGGCTTTTAACCACTTCAAATCTTTTCTAAAACTTTTTTATTTTTATTTTTTCGCTTTAAATTATTACAACGCTTGAAATTTAAATTTTAAAAAAGCTAAAATATATAAGCTAATCTTTTTCCATAAGCGGAGGTAAAGGTATGGCGAGAGAGGTACCGATAGAGAAATTAAGAAACATTGGTATAGTCGCTCACATTGATGCGGGAAAGACCACCACCACCGAAAGAATTCTTTACTATACGGGAAAGACCTACAAAATAGGTGAGGTTCACGAGGGTGCCGCAACCATGGACTGGATGCCCCAGGAAAAGGAAAGGGGTATAACCATTACCGCAGCTACAACGGCTTGTTATTGGACAAGAAACGGTGAAAGGTATCAAATAAACATAATTGATACTCCGGGTCACGTTGACTTCTCCGTAGAAGTAGTTCGTTCTATGAAAGTTCTTGACGGAATAGTATTTATTTTCTCTGCCGTTGAAGGTGTTCAGCCTCAATCTGAAGCTAACTGGAGATGGGCTGATAGATTTAAAGTTCCCAGAATAGCCTTTATCAACAAAATGGATAGATTGGGAGCGGATTTCTACAGAGTATTTAATGAAATAGAGGAAAAACTAACAATAAAACCTGTTGCAATACAGATTCCCTTAGGAGCGGAAGAGCAATTCGAAGGTGTTATTGACCTTATAGAAATGAAAGCTATCAGATGGCTCGAGGAAACTCTCGGGGCTAAATACGAGGTTGTTGATATTCCCGCCGAATACCAAGAAAAAACTCAAGAATGGCGTGAGAAGATGATTGAAACCATAGTTGAAACCGATGATGAGTTGATGGAAAAGTACCTCGAAGGACAAGAAATTTCCGTTGAAGAACTCAGAAAAGCTTTAAGAAAGGCAACAATAGAAAGAAAACTCGTGCCGGTACTTTGCGGTTCAGCGTTTAAAAACAAGGGTGTTCAGCCCTTACTTGACGCGGTAATAGATTATCTACCATCCCCGTTAGATCTTCCGCCGGTTAAAGGTATTAATCCCAAAACAGGAGAAGAAGAAATCAGAAAACCCCTTGACGAAGAACCTTTCTGTGCTTATGCTTTCAAGGTAATGTCCGACCCGTATGCGGGTCAGCTGACTTATATAAGGGTGTTCTCCGGAACTCTTAAGGCTAGCTCTTACGTTTATAATGCCACTAAGGATGAGAAACAAAGGGCAGGAAGATTGCTTCTTATGCATGCAAACTCAAGGGAAGAAATACAGCAGGTATCTGCAGGTGAAATATGTGCGGTTGTAGGTCTTGATGCAGCAACAGGTGATACCCTTTGTGATGAAAAGCATCCTATAATTCTTGAAAAACTCGAATTCCCCGACCCAGTTATCTCTATGGCTATAGAGCCTAAGACGAAGAAGGACCAAGAAAAACTCTCTCAAGTTCTCAACAAGTTTATGAAGGAAGACCCCACCTTTAAAGCTACAACAGACCCCGAAACGGGACAAATCCTCATACACGGAATGGGGGAACTTCACCTTGAAATTATGGTTGACAGAATGAAGAGAGAATATGGAATTGAGGTAAACGTAGGTAAACCTCAGGTTGCTTACAAAGAAACTATTAAGAAAAAAGCTATCGGAGAAGGTAAATTCATTAAACAAACGGGTGGTAGAGGCCAATACGGGCATGCAATTGTGGAAATTGAACCCTTGCCTAGAGGAAAGGGATTTGAGTTTATCGACGATATTCACGGTGGTGTAATTCCTAAGGAATTCATTCCTTCAGTAGAAAAGGGCATAAAAGAAGCTATGCAAAACGGCATACTCGCCGGTTATCCCGTTGTAGACGTAAGAGTAAGACTTTTTGATGGGTCTTATCACGAGGTTGACTCTTCAGATATAGCTTTCCAAGTAGCCGGAGCACTTGCCTTTAAGGATGCAGCTAAGAAAGCGGAACCAGTCCTTCTCGAACCCATAATGGAAGTTGAGGTAGAAACTCCGGAAGAGTATGTGGGAGATGTAATCGGAGACCTCAACTCAAGAAGAGGAAAGATTATGGGAATGGAAAATAAGGGCAATATTACAGTCATTAAAGCTCATGTTCCCCTGGCAGAAATGTTCGGGTACGCTACAACGCTGAGGAGCTTGACACAAGGTAGAGGAACATTTATAATGAGATTTTCCCATTACGACGAAGTTCCGCAACAAATTGCGGAAAAGATTATCGGTGAAAGAATGGCAGGAAAAAGCTCTTAATTAAGGAGGTATATAGATATGGCCAAGGAGAAATTTGAGAGGACCAAAGAACACGTAAACGTAGGGACAATAGGACACGTAGACCATGGGAAATCAACGCTAACTTCAGCGAT
>DQVZ01000139.1 GCA_015661465.1 Aquifex aeolicus | reverse complement strand
TGCATAAGTTCATCTATTCTGGGTAGTATCTTAGCAAGTGCTTCATAAGTCCTTTGTATATTGATAATTTCCATAAACTCCTGGTCTACCGATACTCCCTGTCTTTCTAAAATTTTCCTTTCAAGAGAATCATATAGTGATCTTTCAACATCGTATTCTGAATCAAGCTCGTTTTTGGTTGTTGCTATATAACCAATAAGCTCCTTTAGTCCGGTTTGGGAGTTTTCCCATATTTCCAAACCTTTTTCTGCGAAATTCTCAACCGTTTCGTACCGAATGTTATCCAAATCACTCTCCGTTATATTGAGTTCCAAACTGTTTATATCTATATTTCCCGAGCTATCTTCATTTACTGTGAAAATCGGTTTTATCTCCACAGTGGTTTCTATTGCTATGAATTCCTGGTCTGTAGCATTTCTTTTTGCAAATGTATCCACAAACCTTCTTAGATTATCAACCGTGTTTTCTATATCCTTTACAGCCTCTAATAATCCTTTTATCTTTCCACTTTCTACGATATTCGTTAAATCACTCCCGTCCCTTTTGTAAATTACATTACCCGCTTTATAATCCAACGTAAAGTAATTATCCGTAAAATCTACAAGCAGAAAGCCTTTACTTGTGTAGACTTTTACTCTACCTAATTCATCTTCTTGTGCCTGAATGTTTATATAACTGGCAAGTTCCTTTAAATATTTATCCCTTTGATTCAAAAGGGTTTTATACTCTTTTCCCTGTGTTTGTACATACTGGAAGGTAATTTCCTTGTTGATAGAGTAAATCTTTTTTATTAAATCGTTGACTTTATCGATATATATTCCCAAAGAGTAGTCTATAGATTGTTTAATTCTGCTTAGTTCTGCATATCTACTCTTAATAGTGTTTACCAAAGATTTAGCAGAAGATATTAGCTGCTTTTTAGCCCCTTCATTTGTCGGTTCTTTCATTAAGTCTTGATAAGCTTTAAAGAATTTATCCACGTAATCACTCAGACCTACTCCCTGAGAAAATTCCTGAAAAACACTTTCTACATTTTCCAATATGCTACTTCTTTCTTCAAGATAACTTATATAGGAAAGTTTTTCGTTCCTTAAATTTATGAAGTTGAAATTCTGTAATCTTCTAACTTCCTGAAGGGTTATTCCTGAGTATAAATCACTTTGTATTATAGGTTCTTCTGCAACGTAGTTTTCCTCTTGGGCATTAGCTATATTCCTGTTTCTAACATCAATAGCTTTTTTGTAAACTTCGAGAGCTTGAGCTATTATGTTCAAGCTGCTACCAAACATTTATTTCACCTCGTAGAGTCTCTTCAATATTTCCACATTCCTTCTCAGAAGTTTCTTAACTTCCTCATAATCTTTATAAATCACTCTTAATTCTTCTTTTGAGGTTTCCTTTATTAAACTTTCCAGTTCTAAAAAGTCTTCTTCAAGACGTTCTATATTGAATGGATCCTTCAACTTGTCTTTAATCTGCTTTAGTTTCTCCTTTATCCTCATACACTTTATAAAATCGGCATTTTCAATTTATGTTTTAGATATGAATTAAATTTTATCTTGATGGAATACCTTGTTTTGGAAAAGAGACTAAAGAGGCTTAAAGAAGTTCTGCAAAAAAGACAAAAAGACCTTATAGTTTTTGCCGACAATGTAAAGAACGAACATAACTTTTCTGCCATCGTGAGAACTTGCGATGCTGTAGGAGTTTTGTATCTTTATTACTATCACGCAGAAGGGAAAAAAGTAAAAATCAGTGAAGGTGTAACTCAGGGCTCTCACAAATGGTTGTTTATAGAAAAGGTAGATAATCCTGTACAGAAATTAAAAGAATTCAAAAGCAAAGGTTTTCAAATAGTTGCAACTTGGTTGTACCAAGACTCAATTGATTTTAGGAGAGTTGATTATACAAAACCTACGGTAATCGTTGTAGGAAATGAACTCAAGGGAGTTTCACCATGGGTTTTAGAAATAGCCGATAAAAAAATTGTTATCCCGATGTACGGAATGGCACAAAGCTTGAATGTATCTGTTGCAACAGGAATAATTCTGTACGAAGCTCAGAAGCAGAGAGAAAAGAAGGGATTGTACGATAAGCCTTCCTTGTTGGAAGAGGAAATTCAGAGTATTCTGAAAAAATGGGCATACGAGGATATTATCAAAGACAGAAAGAGAACGGTAGTATCAAGATGATTGTTTAAGATACTCATTTTTGTACTTCACGTAGTTTTCCGCAGATTCCTTTATAAGTTTTATTTCTTCTTCCCTTAGTTCTCTTACTATTTTTGCAGGTACACCTGCAACCAGAACGCCAGAAGGTATTTTTTTATTGGGAGTTACCAATGCCCCTGCTCCAACAAGAACATAATCTTCTATTTCAACCCCGTCCATTATGGTGGCCCCCATTCCTACAAGAATATTGTTGTGGAGAGTACAACCGTGTAATATCACTCCATGACCTACCGTTACATTGTCTCCTATTATTGTGGGGTGAGTATCATGAGTTACATGTACCACACAGTTATCCTGAATATTTGTTCTTTTTCCTATTTTTATGTAATTCACATCACCTCTGATTACAGTTCCAAACCATACGCTTGAGTCCTTACCTATCTCCACATCTCCTATAACTACAACGTTTTCCGAAAGGTATACACTTTCATGGATTTTAGGGTAGATTCCCTTATACGGTTTAATTATCGCCATAATTTTTATTATGCGACTCTTCAGCATACGCATGCGCGCTCAGAAGGAAGGGAAACACGTATCGGGTGCAGAAAGGATTGTTAATAAAGAAGAAATAGAGAAGGTTATTAAAAAACTCCTAAAAAGGCCTTCAGATTTTGATTTTATGAATATCAAGATAGAAGAAATAAAAGAATTTAAGAAAATTTCCTTTAACCTGGGAATAACCAGCTTTAACTTTTCGGATGTAAAGTCTGCCCGCGAATTTGCCGTAAAGAAACTTATTCAGCAGGGAATAAGGGAAGAAATAGCCAGAAAAGCTATATACATTCTCTCCAAAGGAGCAAACCCTAAAGGGGGAAATATGAGGGGAGCAGTATTGATGGACATAGAAACGGGTGAAAGATTAGAACCAGATAAAGAGAGGGGTATAAGGACAGCTCATTTTGACTGGGAAAATAGAGAAGCAATTACTGAGCTACTCCTTACAGAGGGTTATACTTTGCGAACAGTCGATGCACTTGCACTTACAACAAAAAATCTTTACTGTGGTGTTGTAGCGGAACTTTGCTGGAGTGATGACCCAGATTACATAACCGGATACGTTTCTGGAAAAGAAATAGGATATGTAAGGATTACACCTCTGAAGGAAATGGGAAATCCTTTTGGAGGAAGAGTTTACTTTATTAAAAGGGAAAACCTAAAAAAAATTTTAAACTGCTTAGAAAAAGAAGTTGTATTAATTAGCTATCCTATTGGGAAATAAATTATGGGATGAGGGATTTATCTGGGAAAAACAGGCTTATCATTTTTCATAACAGTTCTTCTTTTTAAGTATTTTATGGGAGTATACAAAGAGTTTAATCCCGTAGAATACAGGAATTTTCTTACTT
>DQVZ01000266.1 GCA_015661465.1 Aquifex aeolicus | reverse complement strand
GGAATACTTTTTTTTGGACTCATTAAAAGAGTAGTTGTAAGGTAATTACAACCGAGTTCCTTTGCAACTTCCACAGATTTCCTAAGTCTGTGGTCAAAACATAATTCACAACGGGCTCCCCTTTCCGGTTCATGTTCATATCCCTTTACTTTTTGAAGCCAGTTTTCCACATCGTATTCTCCTTCTATAAGTTTTATCCCCAGTTCCCTGCAAATTCTTTCCGTTTCAATATACCTTAGCTTGTACTCTTCGTAAGGGTGAATGTTAGGGTCATAAAAGTATCCTACAATTTCACTTTCTGGGAAGTCTTCCCTGAGCCTTTTTAGAAAGTAAATAGCATCAGGTGCACAACAAATGTGAACCAATATTTTACTCTTCTTCATCTTTCTCCTTCTGTTTTGCTATAAGTATTTCTTCCAGCTTCACCACCTTAGTTTTAGGAACTTTGACTATAGCCTTTTGGTAAGCTTCCCCTTGGAGTTTTGATAATTCATTTTGTATAAAATCCATGAGCTGGTCTATTTGCTTTTGCATCTCTTCTATTTGTTCCTTTAGATTAAGGATTATGTCTACACCTGCAAGGTTTACTCCAAGTTCCCTTGTAAGAAACAGAATAAATTCAAGCCTTTCTAAATCCTCATCGGTGTAAAGACGGGTATTGCCTTCCGTTCTTGAGGGTTTTAGCAGCCCTTCCCTTTCGTAAAGCCTAAGTGTTTGAGGATGGATGTTGTACATTTTTGCAACTACACCTATTGTATAATAGGCTTTTCTCTTTTTCATACTTCTTACCTCTCTACAATTCTTTCAGGTTTCGGGAGAACTTCTTGAAGTTGCTTGAGAAGCTCTTCTGCTTTTTTTCCATCACCGAGCAACTTACTGAAGACGTTATACTTGGGAACGTCTATATGGACTCTTACGTACATATCTCCTCTGCTGCTATCTTTTAGCCTGGGCATGCCCTTTCCAGATACCTTAATTATGCTTCCTTCTCTTGTTCCGGGAGGAATCTTTACCTTAACTTTTCCACCGTCAATGGTAGGAACTTCTATCTCCGTACCTAAAACCGCCTCAGGAAAAGTTATATTCACATCTATATATAGGTCATCTCCTTTTCTTTCAAATATTTTATGAGGCTTCAAATTAATAACTATATAGAGATTGCCGGAAGTTCCGCCGTATCTTCCCGCATGTCCTTTACCTTCCACGACCAATTTGGAACCATGTCTTACTCCCGGAGGAATTTTGACCTTTATATTTTCTTTTTTCTTAACCGTTCCTTTTCCATAACAAACTTTGCATTCATCGTAAACTCGTCCTTCTCCACCACAGGTAGGACAGGTCTGTCTTACTTGGAAGAACCAATTTCCTTGAACAATCTCTCCCCTTCCACCACAAGTAGGGCAGGTCTTAGCACTTGCTGTATCGTATCCTGTCCCTCTGCATTCTTCACAGAGGATATATCTTTCTATAGTTAAAGGTATGGAAGTTCCTTTAAAAGCCTCCTCAAGGGAAATTTCCACAGGTATAACGATATCTTCTCCCTGTGCGGCCCTTCTTCTTCTTCCTCTCCTTCTTCCCGTAGCTCTCTCGAATATGGTTTCAAAATCAAAGGGAATACCTTCGAAGAATTCTTTAAAGATTTCCTCTATCGGAGGTATATTTGTTTCTACGTTTTGCGCTGCCGTACCTTCAAAGGCAGCGTGACCATACATATCGTAAAGCTTTCTCTTTTCGGGGTCGGATAATACCTGGTATGCTTCGTTTATTTCTTTAAACTTTTCTTCACATTCGGGCTTTTTACATATATCGGGGTGGTACTTCCTTACCAATCTCCTGTAAGCCTTCTTTATCTCTTCCTGTGATGCATTTCTGGGTACTCCTAGAATTTCGTAATAATCCCTCTTTGTCGACGAAGTCATAATTAAACCTCCATAATAATCCAGGAATAATAACTTAGAAGTTGAGTGAGGTTTTGTCAAGTTTGGGAATCATATTAAACTAACAAACGTTTAGGTCTCAATACTCCCCCTTTAAGTTCTCCTATACCAATGAATTTCCCATTATCAAATATTTTTACTAAACCATTATAATCATACTCTCTCACTAAAATACTTTGGCCGTGTAGTATCTTACCTGCTTCAAAACTCCCAAGCTTTATTTCGGGGATAGTCCTAAATAGGTTTTCTACCGGAATGATATATTCTTCTGGTTTCTCCGCTCGAGTAAATTCTTCCAGATTAACAGCTTCATCTACACTTATTTCACCGATTTTCGTCCTTCGAAGCTCCTTCACATACGCACCGATACCTAACTTCTGTCCTATATCTTGAGCAAGACTCCTGATGTATCCCCCTGAAGAAATTTCTGCACACAGCTTAGCCTCTTTTAATTCTGGAATGCACTCCAGAAGCTCTAGATTATAAACCTTAATTTTTACCGGCTTTAGCTCTACTTTTTTACCTTTTCTGGCAAGCTCATAAGCCCTTTTTCCTTTTACTTTTTTCGCCGAGAAGGGAGGTGGAGTCTGGAGTATTTCTCCTTGAAATTTAGACAATATTTCTTTGAGCTTCCTACAGTTTAAAGCTCCCTCAAAGGTTTTTAAAACTTTTCCTTGAACATCGTAAGTATCGGTTTGTGCACCGAATTTAAGAGTAAAAATATAAGTTTTTGGAAAACTCAGTAGAAATTGAGCAAAACGAGTTGTCCTATTTACAAGAAGTATAAGCAGCCCAGTAGCTATAGGGTCTAGAGTTCCGGTATGTCCTACTTTTTTTGCTTTGAGCTTCCTTTTTACCTCCTCAACTACTTGGGTGGAAGTCAAACCTTTAGGCTTGTCAATCAGAATAGCTCCGTTCATCAGCTCAAGAAATCTTTAAGATGTCTTTTCATGGCAAGACTTCTAAGCTTTCTAAGGGCCCTCGTTTCTAGCTGTCTTACCCTCTCTCTGGAAAGGCCTAAAATTTCTCCTATCTCTCTTAAGGTTTTAGGCTCATTTCCCTTTAGTCCAAACCTCAGTTCTATCACTTTTCTCTCCTTATCCGTAAGCTTACTGAGAAGGTCATCTATTTCTTTCTGAATTACTTCTTGAATAACCTTTTCTTCTACCTCCGCGGTGCCGTATTTACTGAGGAAGTCTATGAAGAATGTATCTTCATTTTCTCCTACAGGAGCATCAAGTGATAGGGGAATTCTGCAAACCTGAAGATATTTCTCTATTTCCTCAGGTAGTATTTTATAGCCTTCCTTCTTAAAGCGCTCCTCTACCTCTTCCTGTGTGGGTTTTCTACCCAGTTCCTTTTCCAATTCTTTGGCTATGGTTTGTCTTGTGAGTTCTTCAGCTATCTCTTCTGGGGATGGTTCCCTTTCAAGTTTTTTAGAGAGTTCACCGTATATATGGGAAATCCTGTTTATCAGGTGAGACTGCTTTAGGGGAATTCTCACAGCTCCCGTTTGTTGAGACAAAGCCTGCATTATAGCTTGTCTTATCCACCAGACCGCATAGGATATAAATTTTACTCCTCTATCAGGGTCAAATCTCTTTGCAGCTTCGAGGAGTCCGAGATTTCCAGCAGCAATGAGCTCGGAAAAGGGAAGTCCATAACCAATATACTGCTTCGCAACACTTACTACGAATCTAAGGTTAGCTTCTACCAGTCGTTTTAAAGCTTCTTTATCTCCCTGCTTAGCCCTTTTTGCCAACTCTTTTTCTTCTTCAGGTGTAAGCAAAGGTATCTTTGAAATTCTTTTTAGATACTGGTTTATTAACTCTTGTTCCGTATCTGGAATCATTTTCTCAACCTCATTCTAAATCCAGAGTAATAAATATATTCGACTCTCCTCTCCTTACCAGGAGTAGCGCTTTTGTTTTTCCTAAATCCCTAAGCTTATTTATCAGTGAGAAAAATTCCCTTACGCTTCTTATGGGATGGTTGTTTACCTTAAGAATAACATCCCCCGGTTGTATTCCGCTATATTCTGCCGGAGAGTTGGGATATATTCCCTCTACCAGAACACCGTACGGCACACCTAATTCTTGTTTTTCTTTAAAGGTTAAATCTCTAAGGAGCAGACCTAGATTTTCTGGAGTAGCTTTACCTCTAGTTTCCGCCTTGCCTTCTGGATATTCTCCTATTACTGTCTTCAGGTTTAGTTTTTTACCATCTCTCAAAACCGTTATAGTTACTTTAGTTCCTGGTTTGATTTTCATTATCGTAAATTGAAGGTCCCTTGCATCTTTTATTTTCTTACCGTTTACTTCGATTATTATATCTCCAACTTTTATTCCAGCTTTTTCTGCCGGACTCCCGGGAACCACTTGTGCGATAAGCACTCCTTCCCTAATTCCCAATGCCTCAGCTATATCCGGGGTAATATTTTGTATCATAACTCCTAACCATCCTCTGATAACCTTTCCGTGGGCAATTATTTGTTCCATTACCCATTTAGCAAGATTTATGGGAATTGCAAATCCTAATCCCTGTGCCCCAGCAATAATTGCGGTATTGATTCCTATAACTTCTCCTTCTATATTTACAAGGGGTCCACCTGAATTTCCAGGGTTTATTGCTGCATCTGTCTGTATAAAGTTTTCGTATTGGGTAATCCCTATACTTCTTCTTAGAGCAGATATCACTCCCATAGTAACGGTTCTTTCTAAACCGTAAGGATTTCCTATAGCGAATACCAGCTGACCCACTTTAAGTTCGTCGGAATTTCCGAGTTTTGCTAGCCTTTTTTCAAAATTTTCTATCCCCTTTGTAGAAATCTTTATAACTGCTATATCGGTTTTGGTATCCATTCCTACAATTTCTCCTTTTCTTTCTGTGTATTTATCAAGTTTGACTATTATCCTTACGGCGTTCTTAACAACGTGGGCATTTGTAAGAATATAAGCTATTTTCTTATCCTCATAGTACCTTACTATTACACCGCTACCTACAGCTCTTTCTTTTCTAATAAAAGGTTTAAATTTAAAAGGGAAATCAAAGGGTATCTGAGGTATAGGAAACATATCCCTTTGTTCCTTAATTACGAAAATAGTAACTACGGAAGGGGAAACTTTCTCAACCAGTGAGGTTATTTCATCCTGTAAATCTTCAAGTACACTGGAAAAACCTATTACCACAGCAAAAAGGATCAAAAGAATAGACTTTCTCATAATACCTTATGATTATAAACTACATATCTATGGGTAAAGTTATACAATTTCCTTTTGGAAAAAATCCCGAAGGAGAAAAGAAAGAGAAAGGAAAGGATAAAGAAACTGAAACTCTAAATGAAAAGGATTTTCAAGAACTAATAGAACCTTTCCGTGAAGGCTTAAGAACTCTCTATCCCTCGCAAGTTAAGGATGTTAAAGGGATAATAGGTCTAGGAGAGAAATACGGAGATGAAAAGTTCGTCGTAGGATTACTGGTATGGGAACATCTGAAATACGATTATCCTCTTGTCTCCAGCTTCGTAGCCGTTTTTAAGGGTAACCGTCTTGAGAAAATATCCTTTCTTGAAGCAAAGAACAATTATTGGGATTGGAAACTTTTGGTAAAAACCTATAAAGACAGATTTAATACAGAAGAACTTATAAAGGGTTTATTTCAATTGAAAGAAAAATTTTCAAGAGGTGAACTTTAGTATTCTTTTTGAAATATTAAGTATCGGTCTTTCCCTAAAGAAAAATTAACGTAAAATTTGCTATCTTACGTACGTTCTATTTTCTTTATCATGTCCACAAAACCCTTTATTTACTTTATAACATCTTCTATGATTCCTCCTCCTAAAAGGATATCACCGTCGTAAAAAGCTATTACCTGTCCGGGAGTAATTCCTCGTACATTATCCTTAAATTTGACTATATACCCACCTCTTCTTTTTTCTATGCTTTCTATAGGGGTAGGTTTATGTCTGTACCTTATTTGAGCTTCAACATTTTGCCACTTTTCCAAAGGTACATGAAAGTTTATATCTTTCACAAAGAGTTTATCGTTGTAAAGGTATTCCTCTTCCCCTACAACAACTGTGTTAGTCGAAGGGTCTATATCTATGACGTAGACAGGTTTTCCGTAAGAAACTCCAAGCCCTCTTCTCTGACCTATGGTGAATCTGTAAAATCCCTCGTGCTCTCCTAAAACCTTTCCCGAGATGTGTTTGATAATTCCCTTTCTTTTACCTGTAATTTCTTCAAGATATTCGCCCGGAGACTTACCCATAAGGAAACAAACTTCTTGAGAATCCCTCTTTTGAGCTACCTCAAGACCGTACTTCTCAGCCATTTC
>DQVZ01000031.1 GCA_015661465.1 Aquifex aeolicus | reverse complement strand
TGCCACTTATGGATACCTCCTAATGTAGCGATAGATACAAACTTATCGTAAACAAGTGCTACACTCGAGAAAACCTGAGCTATAATTTTCCTTTCGGCCATAAAAGTAATTATCCTTAAAATTAACTTTCGGTATGGATATAAGAATCAAAGAAAAACCCGAAGACTTTTACGTAAAGGAGATAAAGAGCCTGAACCTAAAAGATAAAGGCGAGTTTGCATTTTTTCTCTTGAGAAAAAAGGATATGACTACTATCGATGCTATCAGACATATATCGAGGCGGTTTAATATACCTCTTAAGAATATTTCCTTTGCGGGTTTGAAAGATAAAAAAGCTATTACTGAACAATACATCTCTATTAAAGGTTTAAAATCAGAAGTTGTTGAGAAGTTAGAAAATTACCAAACCGAGAATCTTTCTCTAAGGTTTTTGGGTTTTTCGGATAAAGGGATAGAGCTTGGAGAAATAGAAGGAAACTACTTCGAAATAACCGTTAGAGGTATTATAAGAAGACATAGGGCTGTTTTTTCTTATATGAAAGACCTTGTTTCAAAGTTCGGCTGTGAAAACTATTTCGGAGAACAAAGATTCGGATCTGTAAAACATGCGAATGAGTTCGTGATAAAACATCTGCTTAAACACGATTATGAAGGTGCTATGAAAGAGTACTTGACTTCTCTAAGGAACAAAAGGTTGAAAAAAATGCTTATAAAAGTTTGGAGGGATTGGGAACGCTTTCTGGAACTTATGCCGAAGGGTTCTACTCCAGAAATAGAGGTTGTAAAGGCATTAAAAAGAGGAGAAAGCTTTAAAAATGCTTTTATGGTTCTTCCCAAAAACGTAAGACTTATGTTTGTTTTTTCCTATCAGAGTTACCTTTGGAATAGATACCTCTATACTTTTATCGTAAGATATTTGAAACACTGCAGAGCCCCTTTTATAAAGTGGGAGCTTGCATTTTTTAATGAAATGAGTGAAAGAATCTGGGAGGAGATAAAGAATATAGAAATACCCTATCTTGGATTAGATTATCCTCCGAAAAATAAAAAGATAGAAATAATCATAAAAGAGGTTCTTCAAGAGGAAAAAATAACCCCCAAAATGCTTATGGCCGAAAGAATAGGTATTAAACTGTTTTCCGACGGTGTGAGAAAAGCCTTTTTCAAACCAGAGGGTTTAAAGGTTATTGAAGATAAAGGGAAAACTATGAAACTTGCATTTACATTACCTCCCGGAAGTTATGCGACTGTGCTACTGAGAAAGCTATATTGCTCAGATGTTAAGACATGAGTCTTTTTACAAAGCTGGTTATTCCATCAAGTATTATGTGGTATAAATCCGAAAGAATTATTCCTATTACAAAATAAAAAGTCTCTTCTCTTTGAAATGCATTTATAAGAAAATCAAAAGGGTCAAATTCGTATAGAAATTCAGCGGAAATCCCTAAAATAGAAACTACACCGAGAAAAATAAAGTATAAAAAGAGAAAAAGGGCGACAAGATAAAGTAGCTTTACAAGGCTTCCGAGGAAGGGCACATGAGTAATGCCTCTATGTCTAGAAAAAATCCAGAAGGGAAACCATAGGTATTTTAGTTTCCCCATTCTTTGTGAAGGTTTAGAAAAGCTAAGGTCTATATCCGGAGAAAGTAAAAAAGTTCCCAGAAGGTAGCCAATTCCGAAGAAAACCCTATAATCTCCTGGAACAAAATAGAGAGAAGGTACTAAAAGAACTAGATTAAAAAGTTCATGCTCTCTATGAGATGCCATATTCTACGTCCACCAATACCAGTGATTTCCCTTCTATTGAGTATAAAATCCTCTTTCCAACTTCAATATGCTTTATAAGTTCATTATTCCAACAAGTCAGCTCAGCACCGTTTATTACCACCTTACCCTGTGAGTTTATCCTGTAGTTCTTTACCGTTGTTAGAAATACAGGATAGGGATTTCCTTCTCCAAAGGGTTCTAACCTGGATATCTGAGAAAGTACCTCTTCATTTATTTCAGAAGGTTCCAACTCCATATCCACGGGAATGGAAATTTCAAGTCGTTGAGTCTCTTCAAATAGAAGGTTTACTTTTTCTCTGAACTCCTCGAGTCTCGTACTGGGAAGAGTCAATCCCATAGCTTTATCATGTCCTCCCCACTTTATAAACATACTCGATAGCAAACTTATCTTGCTGTAAATCTCTACATCTTCTACACTTCTTACCGAACCTGTTGCCTTTTTATTTCCCTTTGCAAAAACTGCCACCGGTTTTCCAAGTTCTCCTGCCAGTCTTCCCGCTACAATACCGAGAATTCCCGGATGCCAATTTTCATCCCAAACAACTATGAAATTTTTATCCTTCTGACTTTCAGCTTTCCGTCTGGCTTCCTCATAAGTCAATTTCGTAAGCACCTGCCTCCTTTT
>DQVZ01000292.1 GCA_015661465.1 Aquifex aeolicus | reverse complement strand
CTGGAGAGTCTGGATTTAAAACTTGACGACAACTTTCTCATTCCGGTAACCGCTTCATTTCTCGGGAAGGTTTTATGAAAAGGGCTTTGCTAGTTCGTTTTTCCTCACTGGGAGATGTAGTTTTGACTTCGGTTTTGTTTAATCCTTTAATAAGTTTGGGTTTTAAGCCCTACATTTTGACCCTTAAACCCTACGGAGAGCTTTTTTTAGACGACAATAGAGTAAAAGTTATTGAGATAGATAAAAAACTCTTTTTAAAGGAAATTAAGAAAATTCCGAAAGATTTTGAAATAAAAGTAGACCTGCATAAGAACTTAAAAAGTCTACTGGTTCGCTTACACATAAAAGGAAAATGGAGAAGCTATCCCAAGGAAAGTTTGAGGAGAAGATTATCCATCCTTTTGAAAAAGTTAAGGAAGTCCTATTATATTCCGGAAGCTTATGCGAAAAGTATAGAGGATTTAATAAAAGTGGAAAACCCGAGACCTTCAATAATAGTTTCAGAAGTAAGGGTAAAAAGGTTTAAGGAAATACTCGGTGATTACGTGGTCATAGCTCCCGGAGCTCGTTATAGGAAGAAAAGATACCCGCACTTTAAAGAGCTGTCAGCTCTCTTTTTCCGTGAGGGAATAAAAGTTGTAATAGTGGGTGATAACGCAGATTTTGAAATTTCAAGAGATTTTTACGGAGAAAATCTTTGCGGAAAACTCAGTTTAATAGATGTTCTTGCGGTTATAAAAGGAGCTAGACTATTTATCGGGAATGATAGCGGACTACTTCACTGTGCGAGAGCTGTAAAAACTAAAGCAATTCAAATATACGGAGGTACTCATCCAACGTTGGGTTTTTCCCTTTATCCCGATGAAGGGTACGTTTTCTGCAAATGTCTCGAGTGTCAACCCTGTGATTTACACGGAAAAGGAGATTGTAAATTCAATACATATGAATGTCTTGATATATCTCCTATAAAGATTTTTGAGAAAGCCATAAGTATTTTGAATTACTACTGATTAATTTTGCGAATATCTTTAAAACTAAGAGGTGAGGGAAATGGGAATTTTAGAAAACCTTTTAATGAAAGATAAAATAAACGGTACGGAAAAAGCGATAATTTTTCGGGAACTTATAAAAAGGGAAATGGATTTATTGAATGAATACTGTAAAAATAATGGAAATTTTCCTATGAAATACAGAATAGAATTTTGTCATTTACACAATATTAAGAAAGTAAATATAGCAAGACTTTTATCCATACTTAAGTACTATGACCCAAAATTTATAGAAATCCTAATCTTTACCGACCCAAAAGTTAGGAATTTTATATCCTATTTCATAGAATTTATAGAAAAACATCCCTATTTCGAGGATGTTTTGGAGCCCTTTAATCTGTTTGGAAACTGGGACTATATAAGGTATAAACTAAAAATTCTATTTCCTCAACTTACCTTTGAAGAAATAGATAGATTTAAATTTAAGAGAAAAGAATTTATTCAATATGTTCAAGAAAAATCTGGAGAACCGGAAGAATTTATAGAAAACAAATTAAATCTTGCAACTTGGTATGAGACAGTACCGTACCTCGAACTGGAAAGTGAACTTTCCCCCGGCGTTCACGTTGACCCCGTAATGACACCCGAAGAATGGTCTTTTATAAAGAGAAATCTAAATGGAAGAAAGAACATAATAATAAGGGATAGAGAAACCGGCAAAGAAAAGATTGTTTACGTAGAAGTAGATATTCCCGATGAAGAACTGGATAAATATTACAAAGATAGGGAAGGGTTAAAGAAGTTATTAATGGAAAAGTATAATTTAGATGAATCAGGTGCGGAACAGATACTTAGAAAAGCAGGATG
>DQVZ01000261.1 GCA_015661465.1 Aquifex aeolicus | reverse complement strand
TCGGCGGCTCCCAGAAGGCTTTCATGTTGCCTCCCGGCCTATCTATACTATGGTTTTCCGAAAAGGCGGAAAGGAAATTAAACAATAGGGCTTACTATTTTTCTATAAAGAAAGAGGTGGAAAAGCAAAAGGAAGGACAAACCGCCTACACACCCGCGATTACTTTAATTCTTGCATTAGGGGAATCTTTGGAAATTATGCTTAGAATCGGCATTGAAAAGCTGGAAAGGAAATATTCAAAAATGGCGGAAGGTGTTCGCAGAGCTCTTGAGGAGTTAGGTTGCAGAATATTTCCCGAAAACCCCGTTATATCTCTAACCGCTGCACTTCCACCTGAAGGAATTGAAGCGGATAAGCTTAGAAAGTTAGTGCTTTCCATGGGTATCAGACTGGCGGGCGGACAAGGGAAGGTTAAGGGTAAAATCTTTAGAATTTCCCATATGGGAATGGATTATCTTGATATGGTTCAAGTTATTTCCTCTATAGAACTCGCTTTAAGGGAATTAGGTAAAGAAATCGAGTTTGGAAAAGGTGTGGGAACCTATCTTAATAGGATTTCTTCTTAAGTTCAATAATCCACTTAGCTATAGTATAAGCCTCCTCCTTTGTAAGTTTCTGAGGAGGCATAGAAAATTTGCCCCACTTTTTTGAACTTCCCTGTAGCATACTTTTTACAAGCTCATCTATGTCTTTTTCGGTATACCTATTACTTATTTCGTAAAAGGAAGGCCCCAAAAGTTTTCTCCTCATATCATGACAATGAGGACATCCCTTAATACCTACAAGCTCCTTAACACTTATTTTTTTTAAAATTTTTACTTCTTCTTTTTTTTCACAGGATAAAGTTAAAAATATTACCAAAAAAACAAATACCCCAATCATAGATCTTTCCTCCTGAAGAACAATAAAGCTAGGTACAGAGGAACTATAAACCATAAAGTTAGAAGAAACAAAGAAAAAAGTATACCTGTAAATGAACCTAAGAGTTCCTTAAAGACCGCTCCGGAAATTCCCATAAGAGCTGCTACATCCAGATTAAGTATAACTATGAGCCTTGCAAGGTCTATAGGGCTGAGAATAGTAAGAATAAGTACTATTTTCTCGAGAGGATAATCTTTAAAAATATAAATTATAGTGAGGATTAAACCATCGTGAAGCAAAGCAAAGTATAGCCATAGAGCAAGAGAAAGGCTCACACCTTTGGCTTTCTCTTCTAAAACTACCCCTATCAGAAAGGAAAGTGCTGTAAAGGTAAACGTCAAAAAGATACCGCTTACTTCAAGCAAAATAAGTTCAAAACTGATAAATCTAACAAGGGGAACGAAACTTCCAACAAAAAATAGAAAAGAGAGAAACAGAGATAGAGCTAAATACTTTCCCAAAAGCAGTTCGGTTCTCTTAATAGGTTGAGACAGTAAGAGCTTAATAAAGTTTCTACTATCGTAGAAGTAGGTAATTCCAAAGAAACCAGCAATCAGCGGGACAATTAGCAAAGTTATGCTCAGAAGGCTCAGTAAAACCTTAGCAAAATCTTGGCTAAGGTAAACGAAAAATAGATTTCCCGCAAATAGAAATATAAAGTAAAGCCACAGCCACTTTATACGGGACAAATCTTTTAGATCAAAAAGAGCAAGTTTAAATATTTTTTTTACACTACTTTTCCAAGAACTTGAGTATTGCCCTTTCAAGTTTCGTTTCCCCCGTTTTTTCCTTTAACTCCTCCACACTACCGCTGACTTTTACCACTCCTTCGAGGAGAAAAATTACCCTGTCAGCTAATTCCTCCACTTCACCGATTATATGGGAGGTTAAAAGGATCGCCTTATTTTTTCTCTTTTCTTCCTTTATTAGTTCCTTAAATCTTATATTAGAAAGAGGGTCTAGTCCGACCGTTGGTTCATCCAGTATTAGAACCTCAGGGTCAAAGGCAAAGGCAAGCAATGCATTTACCTTTTGTTTTGTGCCGCCAGAAAAGTTTTTTATCTTCCTATTTAGATATGGACTAAGTTTAAAGATTTCTACAATCTTTTCAGCATAAATCGGTTTCCTACATTTTATGGATGTAATGAGATTTAACAAATCCTCTGGAGTTAGATTTTCTGGGAAATCAGGTTCTTGAGGCATATAGCCTAAATAATTTCTGTACTCCCCTTCCAGGGAAGTGTCTAAACCCTTTACGTAAATTTTCCCTCCTTCTGGCAGTGC
>DQVZ01000136.1 GCA_015661465.1 Aquifex aeolicus | reverse complement strand
AGAAATATCTCCTAAGGCGAACATAGAAGAAGTTATAAATTCCATACAAAAACCACTTATAAGAAGAATAATCGAGGATGCTGAAAAGGAAGAAAAAGACGGAAAGATAGTTATTAAGGTTGATGCAAGCCACTACAAAAGTTATAAAAAAGAGTTTGAAAAACTAAAAGAACTGTATCCTTTTCTTGAATATGAACTGTTAGAAGTAAAAAAAAAGGGTTCAGAGCAGAACAAGATGAAGCTGTTTTGAAGGTAAAGGAGTTGTTCAATGCAAAAATACTCAAAGTACGAGATAAAGGCAAAGGTGATTAAAGTAAGAATGTCCGTTGAAGAAGTGGGTTTATTCAATTCGTTAATAGACGGTCTTCCCAGATATGCGCTTACCAGAACAAAGGAAAAAGGGACAGGGGAAGTGTTTGTTTTGGTAACTCCTTACAAGGTAAAGGAAGTGATGGAGGCGTTGGAAGGAATGAAAAAGCACATTAAAAGCTTGGAAATACTTGGAGAGACAGACGAAGAACTTACCTTTTGAAGAAATATCTTTAAATCTTATGGAAAAAGTTTACTCCTTTAAACTAATATCGGATTTAAAACCCGCAGGAGACCAACCCAAGGCCATAGATCAGCTCTTAAACAACTTGGAAAGGGGAGTAAAGGAACAAGTTTTATTGGGTGCTACTGGTACCGGAAAAACCTTTACACTTGCAAATGTGATAGCTAGGTACAATAAACCTACACTTGTAGTAGTTCATAATAAAATCCTTGCAGCACAACTATACAGAGAATTCAGGGAGCTTTTTCCCGAGAATGCGGTTGAGTATTTTGTCTCTTATTACGATTACTACCAACCCGAAGCTTACATTCCCGAAAAGGATTTGTATATAGAAAAAGACGCAAGTATAAACGAAACCTTAGAAAGGTATAGACATTCCGCAACCATATCCGTCCTTGAGAGAAGAGATGTAATAGTTGTAGCATCGGTGTCTTGTATATACGGACTCGGTAAACCTGAACATTACGAAAAGCTAAGGATAAAATTGGAAAAAGGTATAAGGCTTAACTTAAGTAAATTCTTGAGAAAACTTGTAGAGCTTGGATATCAAAGAAACGATTTCGCCCTAAAGAGGGCTACTTTTTCCGTAAGAGGTGACTGTGTAGAGGTAGTTCCTTCCCAAACTGAAGATTACATAGTAAGGATTGAATTCTGGGATGATGAAATTGAAAGGATTGTTCTGATTGATGCTTTAAACAGACACGTAATAAAGGAAGTAAAAACTTTTTCCCTGTTTCCTGCATCTCACTACATAGCACCGAGACCAACATTAGAGCAAGCGCTTGAGCAGATAGAGAAGGACTTAGAAGAAAGGGTAAGATGGTTTAAAAAACAGGGAAGAGAAGTAGAAGCTCAAAGGCTTTATCAGAGAACTATGTATGACATTGAAATGATAAGGGAGTTGGGACATTGCAAGGGAATTGAGAACTATTCCAGATACTTTGATGGTAGAAAACCCGGAGAACCTCCATTTACCTTACTTGATTATTTCCCTGAAGATTTCCTTCTCGTAATAGATGAATCCCATATGACTATCCCACAGCTCAGAGCCATGTATAACGGAGATAGAAGTAGAAAAGAAAAACTGGTGGAATACGGATGGAGGCTTCCCTCGGCTCTCGACAACAGACCTCTTAAATTTGAAGAATTTTTAGAGAGGATAAATCAGGTAATTTATGTTTCGGCTACTCCGGGTGAATGGGAGATAAAGCGTAGTAAAGGGCATATTGTAGAACAAATAGTAAGACCAACGGGATTACTAGACCCTGTTGTTGAAGTACGCCCAAAGATGAATCAACTGGAAGACTTAATTAAGGAAATCAATGAGGTAAAAAAGAGAAAAGAAAGGGCTTTGGTTTTAACAACCACAAAAAGACTTGCAGAGGAAGTAGCAGATTACTTTACTGAAAGAAAAATCAGGGCTAAGTATATGCACTCAGACCTGGACGCTATAGAGAGAGCTCAGCTTATAAGAGAACTAAGAGAAGGAAGCATAGACGTAATTGTTGGAGTGAATCTTTTAAGGGAAGGTTTAGATTTACCCGAAGTTTCACTAGTGGCAATTCTCGAAGCGGATAAGGAAGGGTTTTTAAGAAGTTATCAAGCGTT
>DQVZ01000062.1 GCA_015661465.1 Aquifex aeolicus | reverse complement strand
TCATTCTGTAATATCTGGCTATTGTGTCTGCTGCAATAGTTGTGTAAGCGTGTCCCAGATGCGGGACGTCATTAACGTAGTATATAGGTGTCGTAACGTAAAACTTTTTACCCATGGATTTAATTATAGATTGTGAGTATACTAAACAACTCATTTCAAAAATCCCTTAAAAATGACTATATAATCTTTTATCTGGGGTCTGTGAATGGAAAAACTGGTTATTTTGGGTGCCCAGTGGGGTGATGAAGGTAAAGGAAAGATTGTAGACCTTCTATCCGAGCATTTTGAGGTCACTGTAAGGTATCAGGGGGGAAGTAATGCGGGACATACGGTAGTAATCAATGAAGAAAAGTTCATTTTACACCTGCTCCCCACTGGGATACTCCATGAACACGTAATCGGTGTAATTGCTCAAGGAATGGTTGTAGACCTTGAAGTTCTGGAACAGGAAATAAAGAGCCTTGAAGAAAAGGGAATCCATATAAAGGAAAGACTTGTCATTAGTGACAGAGTTCATCTCGTAATGCCTTATCACAAACTCTTAGATTCTTTATTTGAGAAGAAGAAAGGTATAGGTACAACTCTTAGAGGTATAGGACCCGCGTATATGTTCAAATACGGCAGAAAAGGAATAAGAATAAGTGACCTTTACGATGAAAAAAGATTCTACGGTTTGCTTGAGGAAAACCTCGATTTCGTTAAAAGCGTTTGTGAAAAGGTTTTCTGTGAAAAGTTTGAGCTGGATTTAAACTCTATTTATGAAAGACAACTTTCTATATTTGAGAAAATAAAAAGTAATGTAAAAGACGTCTTTAGATTCTTCACCGAAGAGAATAAAAGTATTCTCTTTGAGGGAGCCCAGGGAACCCTTCTCGACATAGACATGGGAACTTATCCTTTCGTAACTTCATCCAATTCTTCCACCTTGGGTCTATCAAACGGAACGGGTCTCTCTCCTAAATATTTTTCCGATGCTTACTTTCTCGGAGTAGCAAAGGCGTACGTGACAAGAGTTGGCGATGGGCCTTTTCCTACAGAACTAAAAGGGAAAGAAGGTGAAAAGCTAAGAGAACTCGGAGGGGAATACGGGTCTACTACGGGAAGGCCGAGAAGATGCGGATGGTTGGATTTAGTAGCGTTGAAATACGCGGTAGAGGTAAACGGATTAAGCGGCCTGGTTCTTACAAAACTCGATGTCCTTGATGTGTTCGAGGAAGTAAAAGTCTGTGTAGCTTATGAGCTTGACGGAAAAGTCATTGATTATTTCCCGGCTTCTTATTCTCAGCTTAGTAGAGTAAAACCTGTTTATGAAACTCTGAAGGGATGGAACAAGAGTACAAAAGGAGTTAAGGATATAAATGAACTTCCCAAGGAGGCAATTGATTATATAAGATTTATAGAGGATTATATCGGTGTTCCTGTAGTTATGCTTTCAACGGGACCGAAGAGGGAAGAATACATATGGCTGAAAGAAATTCTGAAGACAAAAAGCAGTTATTCATAAAGAGAGCCAGACAGTTTGCTTATTCTGTAATCTTTGGATATTCTTTGCTTTTAATAGCAGCTTTTATACTCTATCCATTTTTTAAACTTCCCGTTGTACCCAGACTTGTGAAATACGTAGTCATAGCGGAGGTTATAAGCGGAATTTTCGCATACGCAATTGCTTTCTTGGTCAGAAAGGTTTTTCTTCCCGTAAAGGCTGAGGGCGAATACTGGGGATTTATAGCTATGCGCAGATACTTCTGGAGCTATGCATTAATAACAGTTCCCTACTTCATCGGTTATATCTTTTTCATTTTCGCGGGGCATATAGAAAGTGTGGTATTAGGATATCTAATAAGTACAGTAGGGGTTTTACTATTTCTTCCTCGGGACGGGGACGTGGTATGAAAAAAGCACTTTCGATTTTTTTTCTCTTAATTTCTATTTCCTTTCCGGGGGTAATTTTAAACTTCGATGAAGTTGATATAAAGACCGTTGCGGTAAATATCGCAAAACTCCTTAACAAAAATGTGCTTATAGACCCCAAAGTGAGGGGAAAAATTACTCTGATATCTAATAAGGAAATAAGTTACGAAGAGGCTTTAGAGTTATTTTCTCAAGCCTTAGCTTCTCAAGGCTATACCTTAATCGTGGAAGGGGATGTTATAAAGATACTCCCTACAAATCAGGGAATACCCTTTACAAAAATAAAATCGGGAGAGGGCGGAGAACTGGTCACCATAGTTTACAAGCTGAAAAATGTAAGTGCCTCACAAATAGTTTCCTCACTCAGACCCTTTCTCTCTCCCTACGGCAGAATAGCTTTTCATAATCAATCTAATTCCGTTATTATCACCGACTACGGTGATTCCGTAAGAAAGATAAAGAAAATTTTATCCGCACTCGATAGCGGTAAATCCGGCGGAAGAGTAAACATATACAAGTTGAGTTACGTAAAACCCTCTTACCTTGCAAAGCTTTTAAATCCACTTTCTACTCTTTCAACAAAAAAGTACGGTGAGCCTGTAATAATAAGTGCTGTAGATGAAGTAGGAACATTAGTGGTTTACGCTCATGCCGAGCTCCAAGAAACGATAAAGGGAATTATTTCAAAGGTAGATACTCCCGATTCTTTAGAAGCAGAAAGGAGTTTTTATATAATCCCCCTGAATTTTATCTCTGCCGAAGAGCTTTACGACAGTCTTAAGTCCCTCTTTCAGGGAGTTAAGGGAGGAAAGACAAGTAGTTCCTCAAGATTAACCACAATTACTTTGAAGACAGGAATGAAGATAGGTATAGATAAGAGGACTAATTCCTTGATACTTTACGCCACTAAAGCTGAATACGAAGCATTAAAGGAGTTTGTAAACAAATT
>DQVZ01000061.1 GCA_015661465.1 Aquifex aeolicus | reverse complement strand
GACATCCTTGCAGAGCCGGTGCCTTGGATTTCTTTTTTCTTCTCTCTCTTCCGTACTTTACCAGCTGGTTAAATGTCGGCATTCATATTCCTCCTTAGAATAACATCGCAAAAGAATAGTATAAACAATAGAATTAAAATTTACCAGAAGGTGGGAGGAGGTTGCTTTTTTGAAGCCTTCTTCATTCCATAGTTTTTCAAGTTGGGAATTTACAAGGTATTTGTTTTTTTCAAGAGGTTGAAATCTACCAAGGAAGGGCTAAAATATAATAAAAGTATAGCAAAGCTGTCCCATCTCCTAAATGGAGGTGGGAAAGCCCGCTCTGTGGTGCGGGCTCAAGGCTTCGCTAAGCGGAGTCCCTAAAGCAACAGCTACCCTTCTCAATAGTCTGCGTTTTAAGGTAGCTGTTGCAACCACAAATAATTTAGTATAGAAGTATCTTTTTCTTTTGCAAAGGAGGTAATAAGGATGGCAAGTAAGGCGAGTGGTGGTTCAACAAAAAACGGAAGAGATAGTATTTCTAAAAGATTAGGTGTGAAAAGATACGATGGTCAGTTTGTAAAGGCAGGGAATATTATAGTAAGACAAAGAGGAACAAGGATTTATCCGGGAAAGAATGTAGGAATGGGTTCCGATTATACACTTTTTGCTTTAAAAGAAGGATATGTTCACTTTGAAACAAGAAGAAAGAAGAAAGTTGTAAACGTTCTCTCTCCCGAAGAGTGGGAACAATTGATGGCTCAAAAAAACGGAAGTGTTCATTAACGTAAGAATTTATTAAAGGTATCCCTTAATTTCTCCATTCTTTTCTTTAATTCTTTTCTAAATCTTTCCTCATCCATTCCTATGGAGGTAGCCACCTTAGGAATGTCTTGTTCAGTCAATACCGATGTCCCTCTTTCTTTCATCAGCCTGAGATGTGTTTCTACAAGCCTTAAAAACATAAAGCTTTCGTACGCGGTTTTTAATTCTGGATAGTAATCGATTAATTTTTCAAAACCCCCTATCATAGAGGCTTCCCTTATCTTTTCCTTTATAAGGAGATACTGGATGAGAAACTCTCCATCGACTATACCGCCTTCTCCCAGTTTAATATCTATAATTCCCTTTCCTTTCTTCGATACATCTTGGAGTTTTAATCTCATTTCATAAACTTCCCTTTTCTCCTTTTCTCCCCAAGGTGCATCGAATAAGAATTCTTCTATCAGACGCTCAAACTCTTTGTGAAAGCTTTTCTCCCCGACGGTAAAACGGGCCCGTGTCCATGCAAGTCTTTCCCAGGTTCTCGCTTTCCTTTTGAAATACTTTTTGTAAAAGTCATACGTAGGAACAAGCTCTCCCTTTGTTCCCATAGGTCTTAGCCGAAAATCCACACTATATAGGTATCCCTCTGATGTGTGAGCGGTAATAAATCTCACCAAATTTTTAACTTTGTCATAAACCTCCTGTTTCTCTTCAAGGTTCCTTACAGAAAAAACTAAATCCAAATCCGAACCAAAATTCAGTTCTCTACTTCCTAACTTTCCGAGTGAGTAAAGTAAAGCCTCGTTTTTATTCAGACCTAAGTCATTCCAGAGTTTTATAAGTATGAAGTCTGCAAGGGAAGATAGGGAAAGGAAAAGCTTCTTTAGTTTTTTGTATTTTTCTTCTTCTTTGAGAAGGTATACCAAACCTATCCGAACCTCCCAAACGGTTTTAAATCGCCTGTAGAGGTTCTCGGGCGAAAGGTTTAAAGTTTCCCTGTACTTTTGAAATTCTTTTTCAAAATCTTCCAGAGATGGAAAATCTCTATAAAGGGTAAGAGCATCTTCGACTAAATCCGGATTTTTAGAAATCAGGTATGAAAGGTAGTTAGAAAGGGAAAAAATGGTAAATAGCTTGTCGAAGAATTCCTCCCTTTTATCCTCGGAAAGGATTACTCTCCTTCCGGTAGGATTAAAGAAGAACTTAAAGAAGTTCTTAACAGTTTCATCGGGATTAGTGGCTTTCTGGGAGAGTTCAACTATTCGAGGAATTAATCTTATATAAATTCTCTTTTCCTTCTCGGAAAAATGAATGTTTTTAGTCCCGTAAACGGGTTCTGTAAGGAGTAAAAAAATCTGCTTGGCACTTTTAAATCCCCTTTCCTTTAGAAGTTTTTCCCCCCATTCTAAATCTTCGGTAATTACAGCCTCTTGGATACTATTTAGCTCTTCAATCTTTTCCTTGGGCAGCAATTGGTCAAAAACAGCTTTTACGTTTTGTTTATGATAATTTAATTGATTTTCCAATTCTTCTTTTGAGGCGAAACCTAAAAACTTTGCAAATAGTTCTTTATCACCTTCTCTCAGGACATGTGTCTGAAGACACTCTTTTAGCTGAATTCTATGCTCCAGCTTCCTTAAAAAAGTATAGGCTTTTTCTAGAGCTTCTGCTTCATCCGAGGAAAATACTCCTTTTTGCATTAATTTATATATAGCCCTGTAGGTATTTCTTTCCCTAAGGATTGGAGATTTTGCCCCCAAGAGAATGACGAGGGATTGAACGCTGAACTCAACTTCCCTTACCCCGCCCTCTCCTGTTTTTACGTTATAACCTTTTATGAAGCGTTTTTTTCCTTCCGTCTCAATTCTTTTCTTCATAAGCCTTATCTCTTCAATTACTTTGTAATCTACGGAGGAAAACACGAAAGGATTGACTACTTCTTTCAAAAATCTATCTGCAAGGTTGTAATCTCCTGCACTATACCTTGCCCTTAGCAGTGCAAACTTTTCCCATATCCTTCCATAGCTTTCGTAGTAAAGTTCCGCACTCCTCAAAGACATGGATATAGGTCCAGATTTACCAAAAGGCCTTAAGTCTAAATCTACCGAATAAGGCACTCCCTCGGAAGTTTGCGTGGTCATGAGTTTTACCAGTTTCTGAAAGAACTTGGTAAAGAACTCGTTTAAGCTCAGCTTTCCAGCATTTCCTTTGTCGGAGGAGTGAATAAATATAAGGTCTATATCGGAATAATAATTGAGTTCTTCACTTCCCAATTTACCGAGTCCGAGAACCGTAGCTGTGGCTATCTTTCCATTTTCTTCTTTAGGTTCTCCGTAAGTATCCACACTTTCCTCCCATACTCTTTGGAAGGAGATTTCAATCAATGCATCTGCAAGATGAGAATACTCATTGAGTATATCCTCATAGGATGAAACACCTAAGAGCTCCTTGGCAAATAATCTCATTAACTCTTTATGTCTGTAAAAAGCGAGTTTTTCGGAAAAGCTGTAATCGTCTTGAACATTCGAAGTAAGGTTTTTAAGCTCTTTAAGGTAGTCTTCTCTTTCTTTTACAAGATACCAGAGATTAGGTATGGTATTTTGAAACTCAGTAGGATGGCGAAGGAGAAACTTTCTCAAACATCGCGATTGTTCCAGTATCATAAGGAGGAGTATGAAACGCCGTTCGTTCAGGTACTCCAAAAGGCTTTTCGGCTCCGGATGTTTTTTTAAAAGCTCCTCAAAGTAGGTATAAGTTTTCTTAAGGTCAACTACAAAATTTTCCGCGGTTTTGAGCCAAGGGGGGGGAACCAAAGACATTTTAAGGTCCTATTGTCAGTTTTGTTCCCTTAGAAGGAGGAACATGTCTTAAGATGTTGAGAGAAAAGTTCAGATTTTCACAAAGTGTTATAGAGTAGTTATCCCAAAAAACGCAAGTACCTGCGAGACAGAAATATCCTCCGCTAGGAGGAGCTATTTGTTCCGCTATGAGAAGCGGATAGTTATCTTTGTTGGATTTTGCGGTATCCTCACCTCTTACAACTATTTTGATATCCGGCATAATAGGCTTTATGGAAGCCGTGCAAGCAAGAACTATTTTCTGAACGTTAACCTCATTTTTTTCATTTTTGTTATACCTTCTGATTTTTGAGGTAACTACAAAATATTTATCTCCGTTGTGGTTATTAACTTCATCTGTTACTTCATCGGAATTTAGTTCCATTCCGAAAGCTTTTGCAAGGGTATTACAGGTATCTGCTATCCTATCTTCATTTTTGTAATACCCTGCGAGGATTACCTTTTTACCGTCCTTCCATACCCATCTTTCGACGTCTTTGACTTCATTTTCCGTAAAAGGTATTTCGGGATAATTAAATACAATGACATCGTACTTATTTAAACTTTCCCAGTCATCAACTTCATCTATCTCTATTCCGGCCTTTTCTGCTTCTTTTTGAAGAATAGAGAAGTAATAGTAATCCGTTATAGTGAATTCTTGATGTGTAATATCCCACCCTACCTTTATACCCATGGGTATTAATTTTACTTTTTTCTCTTTGGAGCTAAAACGAAAATCATAAAATTTCCTTCTTTCTTGGGTTTTACCTCAACTTCGGCCAAGTCTTGAAGCTCGTTTATAATTCTTTCGGCTAACTTCTTGCCGAGTTCAGGATATATGTTTTCCCTTCCTCTGAATCTAATCCATACCTTTACCTTATCACCGTCTTGCAGAAATTCTTTCATGTGCTTTAGTTTTACCTGAAGGTCGTGTTCGTCTATCCTTACCTTCATCCTGATATCTTTAACCTCTATCTGGTGTTCTCTCTGCTTCTTTCTGGCTTCCCTTTCTTTCTTTTTTAATTCGTACTTGAACTTACCATAGTCCATAATCTTACATACTGGCGGTTTAGCCTGAGGGGCTATCTCCACAAGGTCTAGTCCTTTTTCCTCCGCTATTTTCAAAGCTTCTTCCAGAGGAACTATTCCTATTTGCTGACCGTTTTCGTCAATCAATCTGCATTCCTTAGCCCTAATTTGTCTGTTTATCCTGTAATCCTTTAACTTACCCATCTAACCTCCTCGTAAATTTGTTATTAAGATTAAGCTTGATATCACAAAATTGGTGAATAAAACCGATAAGGAAAAGTAAGAAATTTTTCTAAATTTAACCCTTTTAGGATGGTTAAAATCAAGGGATTCTATACTGCCTATTTCCCTTTTTAACTCCTTAAGTTTTTTCGAGATTAATACATTGGTGCTCAAGCCTATCAATAATATAAACCCTTCAAGAAAGTTAAACAATAGCGTATATATAAAGAGCAGAATGAAGAAAATTCTGTAAAAGGACCATAAAACTTTTCCGTAAAAATGTCCGGCTATATCCTTATTTAAGTGGGTTCTCAATAGCACAGGAGAAATAACGAATACGAGAAGGAAAAGGGAACCTACATATAAGGAAAGTATATAGTTAACCATGTTTTTTTCTTATCTTCATAAGAATTACTCGAAAGAGGAAACCAGAAAGGAACATAACGGTAATTATACCTATTATTGCAAAAATAAACAAATACTTCATACCATTTTATATTACTATTTCCGCGTGTCTGTTAGCATGACATTGGATATTAACCGCTACCGGCAGTGAAGCTATATGACAAGGGTACATCTCAACCTTTACATCTACGGCTGTAACTGTTCCTCCAAAGCCCATAGGTCCCCAACCTATCTTGTTAATCTCCTCAAGGAGTTCTTCCTCAACTTTAGCTATTAATGGGTTTTCATGTCTCTTTCCTACAGGTCTGAGCAAGGCCTTTTTGGCAAGGTATGCACAGTACTCAAAGTTACCCCCTATACCCACACCTACTGTGAAAGGAGGACATGCGTTCGGACCTGCAAGCTTGACAGTTTCAAGGATGAAGCTTTTCACACCTTCCCAACCATCCGCAGGCTTGAGCATCGCAAGCCTTGAGGTATTTTCCGAACCTGCACCTTTGGGAGCTACAACTATCTTTATCCTATCCCCGGGAACAACCTCATAGTGGATAATCGCGGGAGTATTGTCCTTTGTATTTTTCCTTTCAAAAAGCGGGTCCCATACCATGGAAGCTCTTAAGTATCCCTCCTCTGTGGCTTCCCTTACGCCTTGGTTTATAGCTTCTTCCAGTGAGCCTCCCACCACACAAACCTCTTGTCCTACGAAGATAAAAATTACATCCACTCCCGTATCCTGACAGTAAGGCATCTTCTCCTTTTCGGCTATTTCCGCATTAATGAGTATCTGCTCTAATACCTCCCTTCCGACAGGAGACTCTTCCTCTTTTAGAGCTTCACGAAAAGCAACCCTAACTTCCTGCGGAAGCCGGCAATTTGCTTCAATAATTGCTTCTTTTACAGCTTCCTTTATATCATTCACGTGAACTTCTCTCACTGAGTATCGCCTCCGCAACTTCTACAGTTTTTTTAACAGACTCAACAGAACGTTTCCACATTTCCCTTTCTTCTTCTATCATAGGCACTTTTATAACTTCTTCAACCCCATTTGAGCCCAGCTTTACCGGAACTCCCACACAGAATCCTTGGACGCCGTAGTAATCACCCGCTTCTCCATCAAGGTAAACGCTGCAAGGTAGAATTCTTTTACTGTTTTGAACAAAAGCCTCTATCATATCCACTATGGCAGCTGCAGGGGCGTAGTAAGCAGACGTTCCCATCAGGTTAACGATTTCACCACCCCCGAAACGAGTTCTCTCAACAATCTTTTCCAACCTATCTTTAGGAAGTAAATCCTTGAGTGGAATTCCGCCAACATTGGAAATAGAAATTAAAGGTACCATTTCATCTCCATGACCGCCTATAACGTACGCATGAATGTCCTTAGGAGAGACCATAAGTTCTTCGGATATGAAAGTCTTAAACCTTGCTGAATCAAGCACCCCTGCCATTCCCACAACTCTGTTTTTGGGAACACCGAGAAGTTTATAGGTAACGTATGTCATAACGTCTACCGGATTTGTAACCACCACAACAATAGCATCGGGAGCAAACTTCTTTATCCTTTCGGCTATTACGGAGATGATTTTAATGTTAGCCTCAAGTAGGTCTTCTCTACTCATACCGGGCCTTCTGGGAAAGCCCGCCGTGATGATAACTATGTCTGAACCTTCCAGAGGTTCATAACCTTCTCCTTTGGGGGTGACAGTATAGCCTTCCACTTTTGCATCTATATCCATAGCGGAAAGCATCTGTTTCATATCGAGTGCTTTTCCCTTTACGGGTTCAAATACTTTTTCATCTACCTGTCTGGGAATATCGAACATTTTTACGTTAGCTATGTTTCTGAGAAGGAGGAGGGAGGCAACGTGTTCACCCACATTTCCCGCACCTACTATAGAAACCGTCTTTTTCATCTTCATGCATTGACCTCCTTCTTTTGTTTGTTCTTTATGTAGTTGAGTCTTCCACCCGCTATCAGGATTTCCTTCTGTATAGGTGTGAGGTTATAGGTGCACAGAATTTCTTCTCCCGTAGTTTTGTTGATAACTACAATATCTTCACCTTTTTTTAGTCTCTCTATGAGGTCAGGAATTTCTATTTCATCTCCGAGGCTGAATTTGGTGTAATCGTCCTTATTCTTAAACTCGAGGGGAACTATACCAAAGTTTATAAGGTTTGCGTGGTGAATTCTCGCAAAGGATTTTGCAATAACAGCTCTTACTCCTAAGAATCTCGGAGCCAGGGCTGCGTGTTCTCTTGAGGAACCTTGTCCATAGTTTTCTCCTCCTATAATTACTCCGGCTTTACCTTTTTCTTTTAGATTCTTCATTCTCGGAACGAACTTAGGATCTACGTAGTGGTAAACATATTCGGAGATAGCGTATATATTAGACCTTAAGGGTAAAATCTTTGCTCCTGCGGGCATTATATGGTCGGTGGTAATGTTATCCTCAACTATTAACGCAACTTCTCCCTCTATCTTCTCAGGGAGAGCATCAAATTCAGGTAAGGGTTTTATGTTTGGACCCCTGTAAATCTCAACTTTTTCCCTTTCCTCTTCAGGAAGCGGGGGAATAAAGGCCTCATCACCGTAAGGAAATTTCT
>DQVZ01000206.1 GCA_015661465.1 Aquifex aeolicus | reverse complement strand
TGAATTCCCAAATAGGTTTGCCCTTGGCTATAGCTAACGCTCCTCTAGATGTTAATTTCTGGGTTTTGGAACATGGAGCAAGTAAAAGGGGAGAAATAAGAAAATTAATAGAAATAACGAAACCTCATGTAAGATTAATCACTACAATAGGAGAAGAACATCTAGAAGGGTTTGGAAGTGTTGATAACGTAATTTGGGGAAATGGTGAAATGTTTTGTGGTTTGAACAATTATTTTAATGCTGTGATACCACATGGAATTTATAACCACTACTCCTTTCTACCTCGCGCATGGGTTATAACTTTCGGGAAGAAAGGAGATATCTTTTTTGACGAATTTGTCATAAATGATGGGGGTACTACGTTATATATAAGTGGAGAAGAATTCTTCGTACCGGTACCGAGCGTTGGGATGGTAGAAAACCTTCTCGCTTCCTTCGGGGTTTTAAAAAGTTTAGGTTATGATTTCAAAAACTTTAAAGGTGCTTTGCGGGATTTTAAATCTGAGAAAGGAAGGATGGAAATAATCTGTTTTAGGAATTTCAAAGTTATAAATGATACCTATAATGCAAATCCTCCATCTATGCGGAACGCTATAAAGAGTTTGAATAAATTTAAAAATGAAAAAAAGATTTTAATTCTGGGAGATATGTTGGAACTTGGAGAACATAGTAAGGCTTTGCATAGGGAAGTAGGAGAGCTATTAAACACTTTTAAATTTTATACTGTGTTTTTTTATGGAAAAGAAATGATAGAAGCTTATAAAGTTTATCAAGGGAAAAAATTTTATGCGAGTTCAAAGAGCGAGCTTATAAAGTTGGTTAAAAAAAGTAAAAAAATGTTAAAGGATGGGTTAATATTATTAAAAGGTTCCCGCGGAATGAAATTGGAGGAGATAATTGAGGTTTTAAGGGGGATAGATAATGAGCTCTCGTGCTGAAATTTTTCTCTTTAATAGTGAAGTAGTTTTGTACACAATTACGGAAATTATAGGTTTATTAGACGACGACAAGATAAAGGTCAAGGCTACATCCCTTCTAAAAAGATTTGGTGTTGAGGGGGAAAAGGTTTTCTTGAAGTACAGTACTTTTATACTACCCACTAAAATTATAAGAAAATCTGAAGATTACATTATCCTTGACTTTCCTACACTTACGCCAGAAAAACCCTTAGGAGATAGGAAAAGTGTAAGGGTAAAGCCTTCTCCTGAAAAACCTGTAAAAATCAAAATAAACAATGTTGAAAAGGATATATACGATATTTCTGAGGTAGGTTTTTCTCTTAAATGTTCTCAGGATGAGATTGAGAGATTTTCTACCCGGGTAAAGAGCAATTCTGTGGTTATTGAACTTCCAAATGAAGAAAGTAAAATACAGGGGAAAGCAAAACTCATCAATGTACGTGAGTTAGAGAATGGAGATATATTGTGTGGTTACGAGTTATTTTTAGACGATACGGATATGGTAAAAATAAGGTTCTACATCTACGAAAGAGTTAAGGAAATATTAAAAGG
>DQVZ01000080.1 GCA_015661465.1 Aquifex aeolicus | reverse complement strand
GTTGCTTGCAAATACCACATTTATGTAGCATTTTTAATTTAACAATGGAAAGAGTAAGGAAACTTTTGAGAAAACTTGCAGATTTTAAGAATTTAACTTCTGAGGAGATGTATACGCTGATGAAGGAAATAGTTGAAGGGAATGCATCGGAAGCCCAAATAGGTGCTTTAGTTATGGGGACAAAAATGAAAGGAGAAACACCTGAAGAGATTGCCGGAGCTGTAAAACTTTTCCGCGAAAAAGTTGTAAAGGTTCCTGTGAAAAATCCTGAGGAATTGGTGGATACAGCAGGAACAGGAGGAGACAACAGTGGAACGTTTAATGTTTCTACTGTAGTAGGCTTTGTCTTAGCAGGTGCGGGAATAAAGGTTGCGAAGCATGGAAATCGGTCCGTATCATCAAAAAGTGGTAGTGCGGATTTTTTAGAAGCTTTAGGGGCAAAAATAGATTTACCAGCTGAGAAGGTAGCTACTCTTATAGAAGAAATAGGTTTCGGATTTATATTTGCTCCTCTTTATCACCCGGCTATGAAAAGGGTAATAGGTCCAAGAAGGGAAGTAGGAGTTAGGTCTATTTTTAACTTAGTAGGACCTCTTACAAATCCTGCTGGGGTAAAGAGACAGGTACTCGGTGTTTTTTCTGCCGACTACGTAGAAAAGGTAGCAAAAGCCCTGAAGGATTTAGGGGCTATCCACGCTTACGTTGTTCACGGAAAGGGTGGACTTGATGAAGTAAGCGTTGAAGGAGAAACCATAGTAGCTGAAGTATCCCAAAAGGGAATAAGAACTTTCACCTTCTTGCCCGAAGAATTAGAGATAAAAAGGAAATCTTTGAATGAAGTTAAAGTAAGCTCTCCACAAGAGAGTGTAGAAATTGCCCTTTCCGTTTTAAAGGGTGATACCGGTACTCCCAGAGATATAGTTTTACTCAACGCTACTTTCGGAATTTTAGCTTCTGGAAAAGCCACAGAACTAAAAGAGGCGTATCAAATCGCTCAGGAATCTATAGACAGCGGTAAGGCATTGGAAGTTATGAACAGATATGTTGAGCTTTCCAATAAAGTGTGAGAGAAGCTTTTATTCTTCTTTTTCTTATAGTTTCTTACAATTACATACTCTACTATATAACGGTAAACAATCTATCTTCTATACCCCTCTTTCCAACCGATACAGTAAACACAATTATAGTTTTGTCATTTAATTTAGCCCTTTACATTGGTTGGTTTTTCGGTGAAAGAAGGCGACTTGTTACTACTTTAGGGTATTTATTCTTCTTTCAGATAGTATTACTCAGTATTTTGCTAAAAAATCCTCATATATTTATCGCAAATACGATACCGGTTATATTTACCTTCATGCTTGTTGTACTCTTTGAAAGTCCTTTTGAAAAGGAAAAAAAGAGAATAGAGGAAGAAAAGAAAAAGCTTCTGGATGAACTTGAAGAAAATAAAAGAAAAAGAGTAGAAATAGAGGAAAAAATTAACGAGTTTAAAAGGAATATTTCCCTTTTAAAAATCCAACTGGAGCAAAAGGAAAAAAGTTTAAAGGAAGCTAAGAGGCTAAAGGAAGATGTAAAAAAGATAAAAGAGAAAGAAAAAGAAATAGCTATCTTTAAGGAAAAAATTTCTAAACTCGAAAAAGAACTTGAAAAGCAAAGGGAGAAAGAAACAAAGCTGTTAGAAGCCAACAGAAAACTCTTTCAACTCTTAGAGCTTTTGGGCAAAGAAGAGGAAAAAAAGAAAGGAAGTAAAGAGGTAAAGGAGCTAAGGAAAGAAAGGAAAAAGCTTATAAAGGAAGTTTTAGAGCTTCAAAATTTGATAGATATATACGATAAGGAAAATAGGAGTCTCAGAAAAAAAGTAAGGGATATGCAAAAAAAGATAGAAGAACTACAGCAAAAAATCGAGAGATTAGAGCTTGAAAAGGAAAATCTTCAAAGGGAAAGTTATAAAAAGATAGAAGTTTACGGAGAATTTTTGAAACTTTTATTTCCTTATATTCAATTTACAGAAGATTCAATAAGGAATTTTTTAAAACTGGATGCTAACAGAAAAAGAAATATTCTTAAGGAAATTGAAAAGTTAAAGGGTAATATAAAACTCGAAAAGCTTGCTACGGATAAAAATATTTACAAATTGAAGTTTTCAGGGGGAAGGGTTTACCTTAAGAAAGAAAAAGAAAAATGGGTAGTTTTAGGAATTCTTGGTTCGGAAGAGGATAAGGATAAGGCAAGGTTTATAGAAGCTTTAAAAGATAAGTTATAATAACATTTGTAAATTTAGGAGGGAACAGATGGTTGATTTGAGACGTAGTCTTTGCAACCAATCTCAGGAGATATTAACATTTATCCCTTTATGTAGTAAATTATTGACTAGATGGTTTAAGAAGGGATATATCAAAGGAGGAACTCTCC
>DQVZ01000238.1 GCA_015661465.1 Aquifex aeolicus | reverse complement strand
TGAGTTTTCTATAGCCATAAGAAGGATTTCCTCTAAAAGTTCTTCGGTTATCCTTTCCTCTTTTATCCCGTATTCGTGCTTTAGAACTTTTTTGATGGTTATCTTATAAACTGTGGAAATTATTTTCTCTATTTCCTCTTTACTCAATTTATCGATGATGTAATCTACCTTTTCCGATGGTTCCAAAAGCTTTTCCCTTAACTTGGAATAGGGGTATGGCATAAAGGTTTTACCTATAAAGTCAAATCCAAATAAGAATCCTATTGCTTCAACAGTTATGTATGGGGTTAAAATATTTTGTTTCAAATCGTGAAGTATTTCCTCGAAAATATGTGTAAGACTTTCGGAATGTTCGTCTAATTTTTTCGGAACTTCTAAAACTATATTCTTGGGTTTTATCAAAACGGGACACAAAAATTCTTCATGGCCTTTATGCAGTTCTACAAAGGCCATAGGAACTCCGAAAAATCCAGCTATTCCGTAAGTTTCATAATTACCGATCCTTTCAAGGTTTCTTCTGTACCTTTCGGATCTAACATCTATACAGAATAAAGCTTGAGCTTTTGGAGAAGACTTTTTATAGGAAGATTTTAAAATTCCCTGTGTAAGTCTTTCTATTAAACTATTTTCTAAAGCTTCTAACCATATATAACCTTCTTCTCTTTCAAATTCTTTATAAAGTTCAACCACCTTTTTAATTTCTTCTTCATTCATAGAATCAAGTTTTTCACCAAGCCAACTTCTCAAGAAAATTGCCCAGTTTTGTGCTTGTGCGTTCGCTTTAAAGTTCAAATATTCCTCGATTATTCTTTCAGGATTGGAGAAATAATCCGGAAGGAGAGAAGCGTATTTTCCTAAAGCTCCTTTTGAATGATATTCGTACATCAGATATGCCCTATCGGGTTCTCCATTTATAAATTCCTTGAAGTTTTCATAGGATGGGTAAAAGGGATAAGTTTTCCGTCTGTGATCCAATATTCCTTTTTCAACTATAAGTCTTATCGCCGCAAACTCTACTACATCCGTGGGATACTTTCGCTGGAAGTAATACTGTTTATTATGGGAACGCCATCTGATGTATCCTACGAAACCTTTTAACTGGGCAAGTTCAAGAGTAATAAATCCTTCCCAAAGCTCTTCGGGAAGTCTATATGATTTTAATATATCGTCTATAGCTTCTTCAGGTTCTTCGTAGCGTTCAAGTAGCTCGGCAAATTCTCTACCGCCTTTTATTACGTATTTCAAATTTCTCTTAGCGAGTTCTCTCCAAGACTTAAAGAAACCTTTTTCCCTTCCCGGCATACCTATAACTGATTGGCCCTCATCCAGAAAATCGAGGGTTGCTTTTATTACCAGTTCGTTTACTACAGAATTAATATCATCGCCGAAGAAGAGTTCTACAAGGTCAGTAAGTAGATATCTTCTCCCTACTTCTTCTATAACGCACTTTAATATATCGTGGGGGTCTTCACGAAATATATCCTTTATTATATTAACAATCTTTTCATCCGCTGTGGATTGAAGGAAAGCATTTTTATACGGTCTTAAATGGGGATTCTTAATAAGTTCGAGAAGTTCTTTTGAAGATATAGGTGTTTCCTTTCCTTCCAGAAATTTTTCAATACTCTTTTTTAGATACTTCTCTTCAATTAATCCTTTTTTCATAAAGTCCAGGTAATCTTTTCTATCTAAAAAGGCTTTACCTTTGAAGAATTTTTCACCTTCCTTTATAGCTTCTCTAAAGTCTAGACGTTCGAGTTCGTGAAGAGGGTTGTGGTGAACAAAATTTCTCATAGGCCAGAAGAAGGAAATGGGTTCAGAGGCAATATTGACTAAAGATCTTATGTAAAGTTTTCTACCGAGGTCCATCATTTCTTAACCTCCGTCAATAAATTAAAAATCCGATAAAGAAAACCAGTAGCCATAGCCCTAAACCAAGTTTTAGGAAGTTGTTATCCAAATCTCTGTAGATGAACCCATAAGAGGCTTTGTAAAAGAGTAATTTCCCAAGGTTAATTACTATAGCTACGCTGAAAAGAACCCAGCCCAGTAAGAATAGAGAAGACGCATATAACCCAAGCTTCACTGTACCTTCAAATATTCCTTTAAAGGATATAAGAAGAGGCATCCCGTAAATGTAAAGACCCGAAAGGATTAGAAGCAGAGAAAACTTAGGCATAGTTTCAAACAAGCCCGTTATAAAACCTAGCTCTGTATGACCGAACTGTTTCCTGATGTATTGACCAGTAAGATAAAGAATTATTGGTGAAGCCATAAATACAGGTATATATACAATGTTTCCTTGAAGAACCCATACCAGAGAAAGAACAGCTCCGTAAGTTTCAGAAGTCAAAGTTTCAAAATTTTTCGCGGTAATAGACCTAAGTGTGAAGAATAAGAAGGTAAATACTCCTGCTAATTTCACTTCTTCAGGAACTCTGAAGGTGCTAAGTAGAATAACTCCGAGAAGAGGTAAAAGAATATACCAGTAAAGGTCTTTGTCCTTTAATAGTTTTACAGTTATATATCCTGTAGGAAGAATAGGGATAAGGAAGCCGATAAGAAGTGCGAATAAGGTTTCTTCTGTACGTACTTCAGATGCAATGTAGAAGAGCAGAGGAAGGGAGAATAACACCACCATCCATTCTTTGTGGAATAATCCTGAAAGTTTCAGAATAAACTCTTTTGTCAAATCATATACTTCATTAAGGTAAAGTTCCCTTGATAGATGTGTATAAATAGATAGATTGAAGGAGAGGAACTTTTCTTTACTTGCATAGTATATAAATATCCATCCCGCAAAAATTATCAGTGCAATAAGCACCATTTCAAGGTAAAGGAATATATTATTTGAAAATGACTTTTCATAAATTTTGTCAACGAGTTCATGGTGTGGATAAAGGAAATTAGTAAGTCCATGGCTCATAACCACGTACCCGAGGAGGAAAACGAGTAAGGAAAGTATTGCAATCATAGCCGTAAGAAGAGGCCTTTCTCTTTCTGCTCTAAAAGTACTTATAACAACCTGTGCAGCTGTAGCCCAAGCAAAGAAGAGAATTATCAGTTGGGTTTCATACTTGAGAAAATGTTCTTCGACTATAAGGTGGACGAGTATAACTATAAGTAAGGGTATAAGTATCGAAAGCAGGGCATACGTAAACCAAGGAACCCTTTTTACCACCTCATGCCCCTTGGTTACCATCTTGTAAACTTCATCCTCAGGTATGTTAGGGTCTTTCCTTGCACTGTGTATTACATTTCCGGAATAAAGGAATAAGGTAGCTTTAAATATACCATGAGCCATCATATGGTAAACTGCCAGTGCGAAAGCTCCTATTCCGAATTCCATGACCATATATCCCATCTGCCCAACTGTTGAATATCCGAGGGCTTTCTTTACATCGTTCTGTATGAGCATTAATGCGGAACCTATTATTGCTGTAAGAGAACCTACAAAAAAGGCAAGGTGAAGTCCTAAATTTTCGTGGGTAAAGGTAAAGGCTAATCTGTTAACGAGAAAAGCTCCCGCATTAACTATTCCTGCATGCATTAAGGCGGATACAGGTGTAGGTCCTTCCATACTGTAGACAAGCCACAGGTGGAAAGGTATCTGGGCGGATTTTAGCATTGCAGATATAACAACGAGAAGAGGAACTATCCAAAGAGTAAAGTTATATCCATCATTTGAGAGAATTTCTTTCTCAAGTTCAGGAATGCTTAAAGTTCCGAATTCGAGAAACAGGAGAACTATAGCGATAAGAAGGGGTATATCGGCAAGTCTATGGGTAATAAAGGAAAGGTTCGCATACTTTACTGTTTTTGCTTCTTTGTAGTTGTGATTTAGCATAAAGAAGAGAAGGATACCCATTATATGCCATGCAAAGAAAAGGAGCAAAAGATTTCCAGCTGTAACGAGGAGTATTAAGTTTGTGGTTATCAGATCAAGTAATATGTAAAATCGCTTATATCCTGGATCATCCTTCATATAGTTTTCCGCATATTTATGCACTACTGAGCTTACAAGAAGTATATAAGTTCCTAAGAGTAATCCTAATCTATCCGGATAAAACTCAAGAACACCGAAAAGGGTAAATTTACCGAAAGAACCTGTTATAAGCAAAAATAGGGATAAAAAGAAATTCGTAAGAGTTATAGAAGTGCTCAGTTTTGCAGCGAGAATCTCATTCTTTTGTAAGTAAACAATAACTGCCGAGGCTATTTGTACGGAAATTATAACGAGTATCAGGTATTCCATAGCCTACCTCCGAAGCTGGAAAGCTTATTATAGCAGATGTTATTTTAGACTTTATGAGGCTTGTCAAAAACTGATAAAATCTTGTAGAAGGAGGTTGTTATGGCGAAGAAACAAAGGTTAATCTTCCTTGGAACTTTGCTCATTGGCTTAATATTATTTTACTTCGGTATAGATACATGGTTAAAGCAAAAAAATCTTCAGCAAAATCAGCCACCCCCTGTAGTTTTAAAACCTATAGCCCCTGTTAAACCTCAATTAAAGGATGAGGAAAAGGGAGTAAATTCTAAAGAAAAAATAGAAACTGGAAATAAAGAGGAAAAGATTCAAATAAAAAAGGAAACAACTTCTAAATCTGAACCATTGGAAATTAAAAAGGAAATAAAGAAACCGAAGAAAGAATCGATGGAAACCGAAAAGAAGACTCAACAGAAATTAAGGACTTATAAATTTCAAATAGGAGCTTTTAAGTATGAAGAAAATGCATATAAACTTTATAGAAAAGCTAAAAAATTCGGATATTATGCAAAAGTAGTCAAAGGTAGGCGTTTTTATAGGGTCTATGTATACGTGAAGGCTGAAAATCTGAGGATAGCTAAAAGAAAAGTGGTCAAACATTTTAAAGAAGCAATATTTGTAAGAAGATAGAGGGATGAAAAAAGTAATACCTCTTCTTCTCCTCACTTTCCTTTTTGCTTGCACACCTGCAAAACGTAAAGAACAACTTTCCTGGAAGGTCTCTTACGATTTAGGAACAGCAGCTTTTTACGCTAAAAACTATTCCGAAGCCATAGCCCATTTCCATAGGGCTTTAAGGGTAAATCCAAATGAGCCGAGAATATGGAATTCTTTGGGGCTGGCGTATATGGAAGTAAAAGAGTATAAAAAAGCGGAGGAAAGTTTTAAAAAAGCTCTGAACGTGGATTCGCAAT
>DQVZ01000119.1 GCA_015661465.1 Aquifex aeolicus | reverse complement strand
GGTGATAAGAAACCTTATGAACGAAGCGGAAAAGGCAAAGAAAAGAAAGTTTATATTTTCAATAGAGAAATACGAAGAGCTTGTAAATAGACCCGCGTACGGAGAGAATAAAGGTGTAAAACTGTGTCCTTCCTGCAGATGGGAACTGATACCTGAGGAAAAAGAATTCTGTAAATGGTGTGAAGATTTCGCAAATGTAGGAAATATAATTCCCAAAAGCGATTACGTTATCCTTTCGGATAAAAAGTTAAACCTTAAAGGTTTTTATCTCAAAGGTATAGGAGGTGTATTCTTTGCGGAAGATTTAAATAACTCCCAGGAAGGTGAGATTTTCTCAATTAACGATACCGAAAAATTTGAAAAGGGAAAAAGAATTTGCGGTTTTAAGTTTATCGGAAAAACAGTTCCCTTGAAAGAGGATAAAGAGAATATAGTAAAGCCCTTTGAAGAACTTGTGGAAGAGGCAGAGGGAGATAAAAAACTAGCTTACGTGATGGCGGACGTTGATAATCTCGGTCTTGTATTTATGAAAGGTTTAGGAGAGTGTTACACTATTTCGCGGGTTGCAACACTAAGTAGGTCTCTGGATTTATTCTTTTCGGGTTATTTAAATTACCTCTTTGAAAAAGAATTCGAAGATAAAGTTTATACGGTTTACGCGGGAGGTGATGACCTCTTTATAGTAGCTCCCTGGAACTTTGCGATAAATGCTATACGTAGGGTAAGGGAAGAGTTTGAATTCTACACCTGTGAAAATCACAATTTAGGGATATCCTGCGGGGTGTTTACCTGCACGGGAAATTATCCACTGAGACTTGCCTCTGAAGGGGTATCAAGAGCTGAGAAAAAAGCAAAGGAAAACGAAGGAAAGGACAGTATAAACGTTTTCGGAGAAACTCTAAAATGGAAAGACCTTGAGAAAGCTTTGAAAGATATAGAGGAAGTTAAAGATTTAATTGATGACATTCCGAGGGGAAACTTATACAGGTTTTATATGTTGCTGAGGTTGTATAAAAAGCATAAAGAAGAAGGAAAAGATGAAAGGTTTATGTTCTATCCCTTTTTCTACTATTACCTTATAAGAAATATAAAGAAAAACGAAAACAGAAAAAGAATAGAAGCTCTATTCCTTGAAGTGGAAAAGGATTACGAGGTAAGACCGGATGCCTTATTTATAGCTAAGTACCTTCTCATGATAACGAGGGATGTCAGAAAAGGAAATAAAAAATCGTTAGTTAATAATGAGGGAGGTAGGTAATTATGTACAGAAATGTAGCGGAAGAACTTAAAAGATTAATCCAGAACAACCCTATAGGTGAAATAGACTTAAAAGATTTACTCAAACCCAGAGGCTATGCATACAGGATAGCCCACGAGCTAAAAATTACAAAGGTTCAAGTTAGAAAAATATACGCGGAGTTTAAAGGAATATACGAATCTCTAAAGAGAAACGGGTGGAAGTTCGATGAAGAAATCCTAACCAGACTTTATATGCTGTATCCCATAATAGAGTATCAGAAAAACAGAAGAGTGCTGGATAAAAGTTTTGCAGATTTGATAACGGCATTGATAGAAAACATTGAGAAGTTTCCCAACAAAAAAAATATAGAGACGGCGGAAAAATTTTTTACCGCAATAGTTGCCTATATACCTACAAAAGATTAAGGAGGGGTAAAAGATGTTCAAATATAAAGGCTCTTTTGTTATCGATTATACTCTTACAAATCTTACAGGGCTGAGAATAGGAGGAGCTAAAGAGGAATTCGACATAGGAGGAGTGGATAATCCCGTAATAAAGGTGCCGGTATCGATACCCGGTTTCTACGATGACGGTTCTGACCTTCCTCAAGGAGCACCCTATATTCCCGGTTCTTCAATAAAGGGAAAAGTGAGAAGTCTTCTTGAGTGGGCTCTGGGAAGAGTTGAAAAGATGTATGAAAAAGCTGAAGAAGAGGGTAAGGAAGATAAGATAGATTTTGCCGGAAGACCGTGCACCTGCGGAGAATGTGAAGTATGCATAATTTTCGGAACGGGAGATGCAAAAACCTACGATAGGCTAAAGAAAGAAGGCAAAAAACTCCCTGGACCACCGAGGGCTAAGTTCTTCGATGCTTATCCCACAAAAGAAACACTGGAAAGACTCTCGGAACAACTCGGTGAAGGTATATTTACAGAAATAAAAACTGAAAATCAGATAAACAGAATCACATCTAAGGCAAATCCTAGAAAAGTGGAAAGGGTTCCCGCAGGGGCTGAGTTCAGAGGCAGAATAGTTGTAGACCTCTTTAGAGAGGAGGACGAGAAGCTCCTTAAGACTCTCTTTAAAGGGCTTGAGATGCTCGAAAACAACTTCTTAGGTGGATACGGTTCAAGGGGTTCAGGAAGGGTGAAATTCAAGGAGCTGGTAATTGAATTTATCCCGAGGAATTACTATACAGGGGACGGAAAAAAGAAGGAAGTAGGTAAGTATAATAGCGTTCAGGAAATTATAGACAAATTCGAGGAGATAATAAAAAATGTCTAAGGTTGTAAGGTTTACTTTTAGGGCGCTTTCTCCCGCTACCCTATTTCCCGAAAGTTATACAATTTTCGGAGCTATATGCTGGGGAATAAAAATCTTATTCGGTGAAAAAGATTTAAAGGAAATCCTTGAGAGATTTAAAGAAAGTCCTCTTTTTATTCTCTCTTCTCCTCTGTTTATTACCGAGAGAGGATTGCTTTTTCCGAAGCCGACGCTGGACGGTGGTTGGCTGGAGTCTAAAAATCCTGAAGATTATTCCCTGAGAAAAAAATTAAAAGGGGTTAACTTTGTAAATGAAGAAATTTTTAAAGCTATCCTTGACGGAGAAATAAGAACAGAATACGAACTTTCAAAAAGGATTTCTGAATCCGAAAAAATTGAAAATCCCTACGAAAAGCTCAATACTGTACACGCAACCATAAACAGAATAACCTGGACTACAACGGAAGGAAACCTTTACAATGAAACCGCCTTTTACGTTTCTTACCCTTTCAGCGTATTGATGGTATTCTTTGACGAGGATTTAATTGATAAAGTCCATGCATCGCTGAAGTTTACACAAATAGGGGGAAATCGCTCAACAGGTATGGGAGTATACAAGGTAGAACTCGAAGAATACAATGGATGGTTAAATGATTACATAAACGGTAAAAAAGGAAACAGATTTATAAGCCTATCTCCTCACTTTTACGATGGGACTTACAGGTTAGAGGAAAGCTTCTTTAACACCTTCCCTTACATGGGTGTGGTGGATAACTACTACGAGGCCGTAATTCCTCATATATGGAAAAAGAGAGTTCTCTACATAGACAAAGGTTCAAATATAAAAGTAGAGAGAAATAAGGATTTTTACGGTGCTTTTAAAAATCTTTCGCGGATAGAAGATAAACCTATCTATCAGTACGGTTATGCATTCCCGATATTTGTGAGGTGGGAGTAATGAAACTGAAAACCTTAACTCCCGTTCACATAGGAGATGGGGAGGAAATAATTCCCTGGGAATACGCGGTTGAAAATAAGCATATAAAGATATACACACCTGAGAAAATAGTTTCACAACTCAGGGAAAAATTTTACGGAGATAAATTGAGAAATCTGCTTTTGGAACTCAGAAACGAAGTAAGGGATTACGGTTTTTCTAAAAGTCTGGGAGAATTCCTGAGAGAGAGAAATATAAACATTGAAGAAATTTACAGGGTGGAAACAAGAGTTCCCTTGAAAAATAGAACCGATTACAAAGGTATAAAAAGCTTTATAAAATCCAGAAAAGATGTCTATATTCCAGGCTCGGAGGTGAAAGGTGCACTGAGAACAATTTTTATATTCGGAGTTGTGTACGAAGAGTTAAAAAGGAAAAACGCTTACCTTTATAATAGCTTGAAAAAAATAATAGAAAATGCCCTTGAGGAATCCTATCAAAATCCCAGAAAAAGACGAGATGCGTGGAAAGAAGCCGACAAAAAAATATCGGCTCTGATTTTTAGGGACAACAAAGATGCTAAATACGACATATTTAAGGCGGTTCATGTAAGCGACAGCGAAAGCAAAGACCCTTCCGAGTGTCTTTATGTAGACGCTGTAAAACTTATAGGCTCAAGCAGGCAGTTTTTCGAACTTCATGAACTTTTAAAAGAGGGCACGGAGTTTAGTATTTCCATACGGATTGATGAAAATGTAAAAAGGGCTTTAAAAAAGGTTTCCGAAAACCCATATGTGGATTATTTAACTCTGGAAAACCTGAAGAAGTTTTCGCGGGAGTTTTACAGGTTTTTATACGATGTAGAAAGCTCTTTCTTCTCAAGAAAAGGCTTAGAAGTAAATGGACTTGAGAAGGTAAAAGAAGCCCTCGGGAACGGGGACTTTATACTCAGGATAGGAAAACACCAAGGATTTTTAAGCTTAACAATAATGCTTATGTTTTATATAAATAAGAAATTAGAGAATTTCTACAGAAAAGTTTATAGAGCTGTAGTCCAGAGTACGGGAAGAGAAGTAAACAAAACCCGAAAGCTCACCTCCGAAAACAAACCTCTGGGATGGGTTATTTTGAAGTAAAATGTTTCGCAAGTATATACCCTTTCTCGAAAAAGTCAAGCGGAATCGAATATCCTGATATAAATCATAAAAAATAAAGATAGTTTATGACAAATTGGCTTCTTGGCAAGAGAATAGGAGAAATTGGCTCAAAGTGTTGATTCTGTAAGGTTATCCAGGATTGTTTTGATTTTCAAGGGTTTCCCACGATTAGGGGCAACAACTGGCAATTTTTAAGAAGAACTATATTGATT
>DQVZ01000247.1 GCA_015661465.1 Aquifex aeolicus | reverse complement strand
TTTTCATGCTCTCAAGCTATGGAAGCTATTAAAGAGTTCAATTACACCGATAGCTGGTTAATAAAGAAATGTATAGCGAGGAAGCTCGGGATAGAGGAAGATGAAGTAGACGCACTTAAAAGAACCTCCCCGAATGAGTGGTATTCAGCATACAGAGAATGTCTAAACTCATCTTCTTTAACTGAGCTGCTCGGAAGTGATGGAGCACTCAAGTTTGTAAAATTTTTATCCCCTCGTTCATACGTAAAGTGTGCTTTAGGGGTAAAAGACAATCCCACACCTGAAGACATAGCTAACGCTGATGTGTATACAAAAGCTAAGTACTTTCTTTACCTTGTTACTCCGGATGTTCAACTTAGCTCAGATGGACTTTTGAAAATAAGAACTGTGAAGATAAAAGACCCCGAAGGAAATGTTAAACCCGCTACTTTAGCTGATATGATAAAGCTATACAGGGAACAGTTTGAAGAAGATTACAAAAATCTCGTAGAAAGTATAAAGGAAAACTTACAGAGTGGAAGTTTAGAAGATGCGATTCCACAAGTAGAGAATTCCCTCGAAGAATTTGGAAAGAAATATGGACTTGATTTGAATAATGTTAAATACCTCTTTGGTCTTGTAGTTAAACTATACTCCGAGAATAAAAGACTTCGTGAAGAGAACAAACTTTCCCTTACCGAAGCTGGAAAAGAGTTAAAAGCTCTCTCTTTAATGGAAAAGGAACTGAAAGATTTTCTCCTTGCAGAAACAATCCACAGATTGAGGTTAGCTATAGAAGATGCATCCCTGAGGGTTGCTGAAACTCTTAAAACTGCAAAAGCTACAGGTTCAGTATCCTACGTATGCGGAGAGTAAATGTGATAAAGGTTATCTTCATATTTTTAACCATTTCAATCTCTATCGTTTTCGGGGAGCAAGACCCTAGAAAAAAAACGGAAGAGATGCTTGAAGAGAAGATAAAACAGATGCGGAGTCTACTTTCTTCCCTGGAAAGGAAATACGGTATGTCTGAAAAGGAAAGATTGGAGCTTTGTAAAAGAATAAGAAATAAGCTCATAGAAATAGCTAATCCCCATTTTTACAAGAACGGATATTTTATTTTTGAAAATGAATTGTACATTATGGATGACAACTGCAACGTAGCAAAATTTGAGGTAAGTGGTGATTTAAGTGGAAATCCAGAACCTTATGCTGAAGAGTTTAAAAAATTCGGAGAGGTTAAGGAGAGAGAGAAAACTCATATAAACGTAGCAAACCTATTTGAGGTTATAGCTCTCATTCTATTTTTCGGTTCCGGAATATACATCTTTCTCCAGCTAATCCGTTCCGTTCTAGCTCAAAGTTTTTCCGATTTTTCCCTTTATTTTTTCCTTCTTATAATAGTCCTCGGAGCTATGTGGTATTTAATCTCAGCTCTCTAAAGATTGAATTCTGGAGTAAGCTTTCTCAATGTAAGGTTTTAGTTCTTCGTAGATTTTTTCCAAATCTTTTGTATCGGATTTACCGGTAATAAGATAGTTTCCGTACTTCATCCAGTATTCTTTCCACTTTTTCGCTACATCCTTAGAAATCTTTCCTATAACTCCTTTATCTATAAGAAAAACTAAGAGCAATATGATAAGTAATGTTGTAAAACTACGAGCACTTGAGTATGTCAAAGTAAGAAGTCTCCATACAACTCCCTGATGAATCTCTGAGATTTTCGGTGATACCCTGTAGGGAGCTATTAGCATGTACACCTTATTTGCAAATTCAACCTCCTCTTCAAGTAGTTTCTTAAACTCCTTAGCTATGGGAGAGAGCTTTTTTGCTAACGCGAAAGTGCTGAAAACTTTACCTTCTATGTCTGGAAATGGTAACACCACTTCCTCCTCCAAGTATTTCTTAACCTTTTCAAACTGCTTCTGAGGAAGATTTTCCTCCAGCTCCTTTAGGTTTATCTTCTCTAACTCCTCTTGAAACTCCTTTGTAAAGACGTTTTTCGGATACATAAGCTCACTTGCGATTATTAATCTCTGTAACTCTTTGTTTTTCATTCTCAATCACCTCCATATAATAAACATTATACACAATAAACAAAATAAGCAAATTATAAACATAAAAAAAAGTGGAAAGATTCTATTCAGGAATTTCGTCGAGGGGTGTCCATCTGGGAACGTTGAATTTCTTTCCTTTTTTGTAAAGGTAGAAGTAAATTATGGGTATTACATCACACAAGGAGTTTACAAACCATACTATAGCTGTCTTTATGTTGAAAAACATAAAACCTACCTGAGAGATGTTTTCAAATTGCGGATAAACGGAAAGGATTTTAAAAAACACGTAAGCGAAAAAGGAGAAAATAGCTGAAAGTATGTCAATGGTAAGAGAAGTTATTGCGAAACCGAGGACAAAGTTTTCAACCAGTTTTGTCATAAGTGAGTTTTCCCATATGACAAAGTTACGTATTACGTACAGAGGAAAACCGATTTTAACAAAAATGAGAAAAATCTCCACCAGAATGGAAAGATAGAAGAAAATTTCGGATATGAATGTAAAGACCATTATTAGAATTCCCATAAGAAGAGCTGTTCCATGAAAGGAAACAGCGTATCTTGCACCTTGGAACATGACGAAGAAAATGTGTGGAGTTCTTAGCTTCGTTGTATCAAAAGGTTTAGCGTTTTCAAGTTCAGCATCACGCAACCACTCGAGCTTTCCTAAGAATTCAAGGACATCAAAACTCCTTCTGTTTGAGCTTCCTTCTTTGGAAAGAGGAACTATCCTTTCACTCATCAGATAACGCTCCAAACTTTAAGAGAAATAGCGGGAAGTTTTTTCTCTTTAAAGAATACACATCTCGATAGTTTATCCTCAAAGGAAACCTCACCCAATAGAAAAGAGTTTTCAAGAACAGCTCTCAGACTTCTAAAATCCCTTCCTTTTCTCTCAAGGATAAGTATATCTCCTTCGTATAGTTTTAAACTTTCAGCATCCCTTTCTATCTCCACCTTAAAAATCCCCGACTTAAAATAAATTTCCCTTTGCTTTGTCAGATAATTTCTCAATGCTGATATGAAGAAAATATGATGTGGAGGATTAAGGTAATACCTCGTATATTTAGGTCTTTCTAAGAGGTCGTATATCTTCACCTTCAAAAGTTCCGTATCGTAAATATACTCAATTATTAACCTCCACCTTTCCGTATCTATCTTTACCTTTTCTATACCCATAGCTCCGAAGAGAGCGGAGATAACTTCTTCCTTTGAAAGCTCTATTTCCCCGCTTATAGTGTAAGGTTTCTTTCCGAAAAACTTTAAAACTAAATTTCCGTCCCTTTCCAGAATCTCTAATTTAGCTTCACCGTACTGTACTTTCACACTTATTCCTTTATTATCTTTTTCAAGTATTTGTAGACCCTCCATACGTAACCTCCTGTACCTTTAGCGTTTTTTCCTTTGTTATAACAATCCACAGCTCTCCAAGTAAGTCCGTGTCTTTTTATGCAAAGTTTGAGTATATAAGCTCCTGCTTC
>DQVZ01000215.1 GCA_015661465.1 Aquifex aeolicus | reverse complement strand
TCGGAAGATATAAGAGCTGTTTCACCGTTTAAGGTCAAAATATATGGTTCCGCTATTATCTTAGCTTTTCCTTGATATTCAAAAGCTTTTAACTTTAAGTTAAGTGCATTTAGTATTCCCTTTTGGAAGATGAATGTAAGAAGCCCTGTTGTGGCTGTATCTTTCGCTAAGTCTACTTCGGAAGATATATCAAAAGACCAAAATTCCGGAACTCTTGTTTGAGACAAACTTATATTCCAAGAGCTTATTCCTAATTCTTTGCGTATATCTTTGGAAATTTCCAAAATTCTTGCCTTTATCCTTATCTTTATAGGTTTCTCAGAGAGAAACTTTCTATACTTTTTGTAAATTTCTCGGATTCGTTCAGGATAATCTTTAATCATTATGGCATTATTGAATTCTAGATAAATTTTTCTTGTTCTTTTAAGTGAGTATTCTCCTTCCGCAAGCTTTCCTCTTTCTAGGGAAACGTCCACTATATCTTCTCTACTTGAAGAGCTTTCCTTTTCATCTCCCGCTCCTACGTTTCCTACCTTGAGAATGTAAACTTCTCCTTCTTCCGAGAGAAGCGGTTCGATTTTTTTCTTTATTTGGTGAACAGGTATATACCTTACGTAAAAAATCTTAGTAGTTATGTATGAAGAGGAAATATTTGTGGTAAGGCTTCCTATTAAGTGTTCTACTTCACCCAGAATTCTCTCGTCAAATGAATAGACTATTAACGCGTTAAAATCCCTATCTTCGTTTACTACAACTATATCTCCGAATTTTTGATTTATTAAAGATTTAGCGATTTCCGTATCCCTTCTGTTTTTGAAATAAAAAACTTTAGCCTTGGGCTTAGCTTGCTTATTACCTATTGTCTTCAAAGATTTTTCAAAGGCTATTTTCAAAGATTTCAGCTTTTCTATATTTTCTTTTGTATCGATTACTATTATCTTTCCTAAATCCTTATCGTATACAATCTTAGCAACAGAAGAAGAATACTTTTTAAGTTTTTGCAAGAACTTTTTCACGGCTTTTTCATCTAAACCAAATACGTCAAATTCTATTCTATCCTTAAGAGATACCTTTATCAGGTTCCTCGAAAGTTTAACCGCTATGAGGTTATACTCTCTCAGAATAGTGTTAAAAAGCATATAAGCAGGAGTGGGAGAATTTATAACCAGGGAAACATCCTGAAACAAGTATGCAGGTATTTTTATAAGTTCTGTACTTTTAACGCTTTCTTTAAATTCCCTCTTTTCGCTTTCGGGAACACTTCTTTCACTCTTTCTTCCGCTAATCATCCCTGATGTTAAAACTTCCGATGTTGAAATTTCTACGGTATATTGAGATGTTTCTTGGTGTGCAGATATTACCTCTTTGCTTATCTGAAAAGTTTTCCATAAATCTTTACTGAACAGAACATTAACATTTATTATTTTTGCAAGGGAAACCAAAACCGTACCAAGCTTAAGATTCTGAAAATCAGCCCTAAGTATCGTGTAGTTTCTGTAATTTAAATACTTTTCCTCTTTTTTTCTGAGGAACAAATAAGCACGTACTGTGTTATTTTTTTTATCGACAAGCTCAAAGATGTCATAGTAATAAACAAAACCGTTGTTGTAAACCTCTATTTTACCTATTCTGTCAACTTCCGAAATTGGGGGGGAGTCATTTTGGGCAAATAACAAACTTATCGTAATTAGTAGAAAAAAAAGTAATTTCTTCATATCAATCCTCCATCCTCAAACTTACTATTGTGATTATATATTCCGGAATTTTACTTACATCTTTAGAACACAAAAACTTTTTATAATCACTTTTTG
>DQVZ01000172.1 GCA_015661465.1 Aquifex aeolicus | reverse complement strand
ACTGAAGGGCTGATTTTGGGAAATTACACCTTTGACAAGTATAAGGAAAAGAAGGAAGAAAAATTTGAAGTTAAAGAGGCTCTGATATATAAAGGAGACGGAGAAGCTATAAAGCTCGGAAAAATCTTTGCGGAATCTCAAAATTATGCAAGAAACCTCGTAAACGAACCCGGAAACGTTATAAATCCCATAACTTTAGCGGAAGAAGCTCAAAAGCTTTCAAAAGAGTACGGATTGGAATGTAAGGTTTACGATGAGGAAGAAATACAAAAAATGGGCATGATGGCTCTTTACTCGGTAGGTAAAGGTTCTGCAAATCCTCCGAGGCTAATACATCTCGTTTATAAACCCGAAGGCAATCCAAAAGAAAAAATAGCCCTCGTAGGAAAGGGACTTACCTTCGACAGTGGTGGACTAAATATAAAGCCCGGAGACTACATGAGAAATATGAAAATGGACAAAAGCGGGGCGTGTGCGGTACTCGGCATAATGAGAGCAATAGCCCAGCTAAAACCCGAGGTAGAAGTTCACGGAATTATAGGTGCAGCGGAAAATATGCCCGGCGGAAATGCTTATAGACCTGATGATGTAATAAGGGCTAAGAACGGCAAGTATATAGAAATCGACAATACCGATGCAGAGGGAAGAGTTACTATGGCAGATACTCTATCTTATGCAAGCGAACTTAAACCCGACAAAATAATTGATATGGCAACGCTCACGGGAGCGTGTATGGTTGCTCTCGGAGAGTATACGGCGGGGCTTTTCACCAACGCTCCGGATTTTGCTCAGGAGTTTAAAGAGATAGCTAAGAAAACTGGAGAAAGGGTTTGGGAACTTCCTATGGATGACGAAAGATTGAGAAAGAAAATAAAGAATACTGTTGCCGATGTTCTCAATACTGGTGGAAGGTACGGAGGTGCAATCACAGCTGCCATGTTCCTGGAAGAATTTGTAGGGAAAGGAATAAAGTGGATTCACTTGGACATAGCAGGGCCTGCATGGTCTAAGGAAGATTACGGTTACTATACAAAAGGTGGAACAGGCTTCGGAGTAAGAACTTGTCTCGAATACATACTGAAGGTAAGCGGTAATGTATAAGGTTTTAAGGAAGGAAACAATAACTCCTTCCGCCATTTTGATAGAAGTAGCAGATGAACGTGCCAAACTTGTAAAACCCGGTCAGTATGCTCTTCTGCAGCTAGATGATGACTCCGAACCTATCCCTCTTTCCTTTCTCGAGGTAAATGAATCCTCCTACACTTTCCTTGTAGAGGTAGTAGGGAAAACCACCTTAGAAATATTTGAACTTTTAGAAGATGGGATAAAGTTTATAGAAGCTCCCTGCGGCTCTCCCTTTCCTTTAAAGTCTTACGGAAAAGTACTTTTAGTTTCTAAAAATTGGGGAATAGCACCGCTGATAAACGTTGGAAGAGCCCTTAAAGAGGAACTGAACAAAATTTACTTTATACATGTAGGCGAAAATGAGGAGAAAGTATTTTTAACCGAGAAGGCTTCTGAGTTTTCTGAGGATTTTCTTCTTTTTACCGAAGACGGTTCAAAAGGAGAAGAGGGAAATACGGATTGGGCTGTAAGGTTCTTTATAGAAAATTTCGGAAAACCGGATTTAATCGTAAGTGCGGGAAGTAATCTTGACTCCCAAATGGTAAGTGAGATAGCGAAAGAAAAAGGGATAAACCATATAGCTATGGTCAACACTTACATTCTTGATGCGAACGGTCTCTGTCTGGCCTGTAGAGTCCTAGTAGACAACAGCGAAAAACTTGCATGTATAGATGGTCCTTGGTTTGATGGAAGGAAAGTAAACTGGGATTATGTAATACAAAAAGAACTCTTCTATAAGGAAGAAGAGGAAAGAGCCCTAAAAGAATTTATGAGACAATTACAAAGGTTGAAAGCTAAGAAGAAGTAATCGGAAGAATGATTTAAAATTTTAGCAAATGTTAAGAGTGGGTATACTCGGGGGTGGCCAACTCGGATGGATGACTATTCTCGAAGGAAAAAAGCTTGGATTTGAGTTTTTTGTTTTAGAGGATAAAGAGGATGCTCCCGCATGCAGGATTGCAGACAGATGTTTTCGCTCTTATGAAGTTGAGGAATTCTATAGGCTTTGTGATGTAATTACATACGAATTTGAGCATATAAGAGATGAGATTCTGGAAAAGGTAGAGGACAAACTAATCCCTAATCCGGAAGCTTTGCTTTTGAAAAAAAGCAGGATAAAGGAAAAGAGTTTTCTGAAGAAGGAAGGTTTTCCCACCCCTGAATTCTTTATAGTAAAACGGGATGAAATACCTCAAGCACTCGAAAAAATAGGTTTACCTGCAGTAGTAAAGGCAGAAAAACTGGGTTATGACGGTAAAGGGCAATACAGGATAAAAGACCTGAAAGAAGTAGAAGAAATTTTTAGAAACCATGGCAAAGATGAAAGCTTTATAGTTGAAGAGTTTATAGATTTTTCCGCAGAGTTTTCCTGTATAGGTGTAAGGGATAAAGAGGGAAATGTATTTTTCTACCCTCAACCTTTCAATAAACACGAGGGAGGTATACTTATATACAACTACGTTCCCTTCAAAGAATTTAAAAAGGCTAAAGAAATTACCCAAAAATTGATGGAAAGACTCAAAATTGTAGGTGTATTTACTGTAGAGTTCTTTTTGCTGAAAAACGGAGAAATATTGATAAATGAATTTGCTCCCAGAGTTCACAATACTGGACACTGGACCTTAGACGGTGCATTTGTATCTCAATTTGAAAACCTCGTTAGAGCAATTACCGAGCTTCCATTAGGTTCCACAGAGTTAAAACTTCCTTCTGGGATGGTAAATTTACTCGGGGTAGATATAAATGAAATTCCCCTAAAGGAAATTCTAAGTATTAAAGGGGCAAAACTTTACTGGTACGGTAAAAGAAAGAGGTCTAAAAGAAAGGTAGGGCACATTAACTTGGTAGGTGAATCTACAGAGGAAATAAAAGAAAAGGTCGGAAAAGTTCTTAAACTCCTT
>DQVZ01000037.1 GCA_015661465.1 Aquifex aeolicus | reverse complement strand
GCATAATTAAATATCATACGGCCAGAACTCTGTTGACTTCCTCTAAGGAGGTTATACCCTTTTTTACCTTAATTAGCCCGTTCTGATAAAGAGTTCTCATACCTTTTTCTATGGCTTTTTTCCTAATTTCATCGTGGGTAGAACCTCTAATAATGAGGGCTTTTATGTCATCGTCTACTTCCAATATTTCATGAACAGCCGTTCTGCCTTTATACCCTGTGTTATTACAGTATTCACATCCCCCTTCTCGGGCCTTGTATATTGTGATTTCTTCGGAAGGGTTATCAATCAATCCGAGCCTTAAAAGAACATCTTTAGGTAGTTTAGCCTCTTCTTTACATCTAGGGCAAAGCTTCCTTATCAATCTCTGAGCTACCACGAGAACAAGAGAGCTTCCCACTAAAAAGGGTTCTATTCCCATATCAACGAGTCTGGTGACAGTGGTCGGTGCATCATTTGCGTGAACCGTAGAGAAAACTAAGTGACCGGTGAGTGATGCTCTTATAGCTATTTCAGCGGTTTCAGTGTCTCTTACCTCTCCCACTAATATGATATCCGGGTCTTGTCTTAAGAAAGCTCTCAAAACATTTGCAAAAGTCAGCCCTATTCTTTCATTTACCTGAACCTGATTTATCCCGGGAATGGATACCTCAACGGGGTCTTCCGCTGTCATTATGTTCACGTCTGGTGTATTTCTTTCCATCAATGAGGCATATAGTGTTGTGGTTTTACCCGAACCAGTAGGCCCTGATACAAGTATCATTCCCCAAGGTTTCCATATTGCTTTCCTATATTTTTGCAGGTCATCGGGTTCGAATCCTAAATCTTCCAGTTTTACTTTCAAATATTTTTCCGCTTCCTGAATTCTCATAACAATTTTTTCGCCGTAAACTGTTGGCACCGTGTTTACTCTGAGGTCTATTTTTTTCCCCTCTATGTTTACCCTTATCCTTCCATCTTGGGGTTTCCTTTTTTCGGATATATCCATTTTTGCCATAATCTTTACTCTCGTTATTAACCCGTCCTTCACGGAAGAAGGAAAATCTTTATAAATTCTCAAAACACCGTCAACTCTGAATCTAACAACTACCTTTTGCTCCTGGGGTTCAATATGTATGTCAGAGGCTCCCCTTTTTACAGCTTCGTAAATTATGAGATTTGCGAGTTTTACTATGGGTGCCGCTTCCGCACTGGCTATAGCTTCTTCAAGGGAAACCTCTTCGTCTACATCCTCTAGGGTGATTTCCGTAGCCGGTATTTCTTCCAGTATCTCTGTAACCTTCGGAAAAAGCTCGTCCAGAGCTTTTACTATAACCGATGGTGGAGCGTAATAAGGTACAACTTGCATTTTGGTTATGAACCTCAGTTCGTTAATCATATCCTGATTGTATGGGTCAAAGGTATATATGTAGATTCTGTCTTTATTTGCTTTGAAAGGTATAACCTTGTATTTCTCTATTATATTTCTCGGAAGGATATTAAGAACCTCTGCCGGAATAGAGCTCACATCTATGTGTTCGACAACTCTCGAGGGTATCTGCTGTTTAAAAAATGT
>DQVZ01000147.1 GCA_015661465.1 Aquifex aeolicus | reverse complement strand
TAATGTTTAAACTTTTGTTCCCATAAGTATGAAACCCGAAGTATAGTAGTTTCATCCCAAGGTTTTCCTATTAATTGCCCTCCAACCGGTAAGTTATTCTTCCAGGCTATAGGGATGGATATAGCGGGAAGTCCCGCAAGATTTACCGGAACGGTTAGTATATCCGAAAGATACATCTCTATGGGATTCTGGGTCTTTTCTCCGAACTTAAAGGGAAGCGTTGGAGTTGTAGGGGAAGCTATAACATCTACTTCGTTGAAAGCTTTCATAAAATCTTCGTAAATGAGCCTCCTTACCTTTTGAGCTTTAAGATAGTAAGCATCATAATACCCGGCGGAAAGGGCAAAGGTTCCCAGCATTATCCTCCTCTTTACTTCTTGACCGAACCCCTCATCTCTGGTTTTGGAGTACATCTCATTTATGTTCTTATAATCTTTGGCTCTATAGCCGTATCTCACTCCGTCATAACGGGCAAGATTAGAAGAAGCTTCTGAAGGAGCGATTATGTAGTAGGTGGGTATTGCGTATTTTACATACGGAAGGGATATCTCTCTTATTTCAAATCCTTCCTTTTCAAGCTCCTTTATAAACTCATCAAAAGCTTCTTTAACTTCTGGATGAAGGTCAAACTCAAAGAACTCCTTCGGTACGCCAACTTTCAAGTTTTTTATCTCCTTCTTTATCTCTTCGCTCCATTTAGGTACAGGTACGTTCATAGAAGTGCTATCTTTTTCATCCCATCCGCTTATAACTTCGAGAACCAAAGCCACATCCTCGGTTCTTCTTCCAAATACACCTATCTGGTCTAAGGAACTTGCAAATGCAACAAGCCCGTATCTTGAAACCCTACCGTATGTTGGCTTTATCCCTATAACTCCACAGAAACTGGCAGGTTGACGAATAGAACCTCCGGTATCAGAACCCAAAGAAACAGGAGCGGATAGGGCGGCAACTGTTGCAGCTGACCCCCCCGAAGAACCTCCGGGAACTCTTTCTAAATCCCACGGATTTCTCGTAGAGAAAAATGCAGAGTATTCAGTGGAAGACCCCATAGCAAATTCATCGAGATTAGTTTTTCCCACTATTAGAGCTCCGGCTTTTTTGAGTCGTTCTACAACCGTGGCATCGTAAGGAGCGACAAAATTTTCAAGTATCTTTGAAGCACATGTTGTTTTTTCCCCTTCTACAAGAATGTTATCCTTAACAGCTATGGGAAGACCAAATAAAACTCTGTCATTGTATTTATCAAGTTTCTTTGCCTGCTCGAGAGCTTTCTCGTATAGAGGAGTTATATACGCCTTTATCTTCTCCTCGGTTTTATTAAATCTATCGTAAAAGCTTTCTATTACCTCTTGTATCGTTACTTCCCCTTTTTGGATTAATTCTTTTAATTCCGTGAGGGATTTTTTCCAGAGCATAGGAGTATTCTATCACGCCTCTCCTATATCTTCTCTTTCCACCTGTATGTTATCCGGGCTGTACATGTCTATTCCGTAATAAGGCATAAACGTGCCGCTTTCTTTTTCAACGTCTTCAGCGCATTGGGCGCAGTATCTGGTCCAAGGGATGGCACAGAGCCTGGGTTCGGGAATCTCCTCTCCGCACCTTTCGCATATCCCGTAAACACCTTTATCTATTTTTTCAAGGGCGTAATCTATTTCTTTGAGCGTTGCCATTTCAACTTGGGATAAACTATCGAGTAATTCTTCCGTGTAAGTTATTTGACCTATATCTTCCCAGTCTCTGGGTTCCTTAGATTCTTCTCCCAGTCTTTGTTGCGTCTCTTCTTTTTCAAAATACCTTTCGAGTATTTTACTCTTTTCCTCGAGAAGTCTTTGTTTGCACTTTTCTAAAAGCTTCTTATCCATAGCTTCCTCCTTTTAATAAGGAAAAAAATATAGCCTGAATAAAACTTCATTTCAAAACTTTTTTCGTTTTTATGTAGAAAATATAAAGGTCTAACTCGCCAAGAGTAAGGTTAAGATGAGAAGCTAAATCCTCTAAAGCTCTTTCAGCTTCAATGTAAACCTTAGGTGTAACTGTTTTTACCTGTCTGAGGAGTCCATTTTCTATAAGAAATCGGGATATATGTCTGTCTACTATAGCTACTTCTTTGAAACCTATATTCCTTAAAAAGTGGGATGCCTCTTTATAGCCGAACCCTTTAATTTTGTAAGGAGACCTCGCATCTGCAAGGAGTTGGCGAATAACTCTTGGATTTTTTTCTCTTTCCAAAAGTTTTTTTATCTCCCCAAATTTATTCCTGGCTTCTACTACTCTTTCAGCTCTCTGCTGGGCATACCTATGCCCGAAATCCTTAAATATTTTCGTAAGCTCTTCTAAGCTTTTACCCATAAAACCCTCTTCTCCGAGATAGGCTTGTATCTTTATCCCGAGAGAAGCTGAGGAATTCGCAGTAAGGATACAAAAAGATAGTTCCGAAAATATTCCTGCCTCGAAACTCAGGTCAAGAAACGGCCTAAAATCGTAATGGGTATAACCTTCCTTTCCTAGTTTCTCAAATTCTTCCATTCTTCGTTTAACGTATTTTTCTATATGAGGTATTACCTCCATTATCTTTTCAATAGCCCTCATAACGATTTTCCCAGATAAATTTCAGAGAAGTATTTAATTATAGGAAGTTTTAATCTTCCCATCATCTCTTCCAAAGCTTTCCTCCTCGGAAGTTCGGCAAGGGCCCCGGAAGGAAGCGAGTATGGAACAGAAGAGGAAAAGCTCTCATCGCCGATTTGAATATTTAAGCTAAAAATATAAGTAGAAACCCTCTGGCGTGCAGATATAGAGATAGCTTTCTCAGAGTAACTCACAAAAACTTTAATCCTTTTACTGCTCTCGCTACATTTTAAAATAAAGCCTGATTCAATAGCATACTGTTCCAATTTTTGAATAACCGCTTTCTTTACGTAGGGGTCTTCCAAATCTATCTCGGAGAAATCAAGACACATTTCTTTAGAAAAGGCAAGGCTAAATAAGAAAAAAATAGCAATCAATAACTGCATTTAAACTTCTCCCTCAGTTTTTTCTTCACAAAGGGTGGAACCAACTCGTCGAGATTTCCGCAATAAGATGCTACATCTCTCACAATTGTAGAACTTATATGAATGTAATCTTGAGAAGGCATCATAAAAATAGTTTCAACACCCGCCAACTTATAATTGGTGAGGGCTATTTGGAGCTCGTATTCAAAGTCGGTAAATAATCTGACTCCTCTTACAATCACATTTGTACCTTCCTTCTTCATAAAGTCGACAAGTAAACCGTCAAAGCTTTTTACTTTTACGTTAGGAATTTCTTCGGTCATTTTCCGAAACATCTCAAGTCTTTCGTGTATATCGAAAAGGAGATACTTCCTCGGTTTTTTAGCTATAGCAACTATTACCTCATCGAAAATTCTGGCACTTCTTTTAACTATATCTAAGTGCCCGTAATGGGGTGGGTCAAAAGTTCCGGGATAAACTACTCTTTTACC